>CAYOBS010000126.1:0-9429 GCA_964402305.1 uncultured Planctomycetaceae bacterium
CCACTCAACACGGCAGCCAGCGGCACTCGCAAAATCAAGGCTGACGGCACACTAGAGGGAAACACGCTCAAGTTCCCGCGGATCAGCTTGGCCTTGCGGCAGGGAGTGTACATCAAGCCTGTCTTGGCGAGGCGGGCAAGGAGATAGAGGTCCATGGAACACGTTCCCACGCGAGGCGATGCAGCCGTTACATTCGGTAGCAAGATCAGCCCCGTCTTCGAGGCCCTGGAGGGCCGGCTGCTGCTGGACGGCACCGTGCCGGTCTTCAACACCGACATTCCCACCCAGTGGATGTTAACCCCTGGCAGCCGCGGACTTACCATCGGCATCGACGGCTACGACGCCGACGGCGACCCCCTGACCATCTCCGCCTCAAGCGGCAATCCCCTGATTCACGTCTCGAAGCCCTACAACCATACGATCGCCCCGATCCTCGCCGTGCTGCATTTCACCGCCGCCGACGGGGGCACGGTGATCGGCGACATAACGGTCCAGCTTCTCCAGGGGCACGCCAACGAATCCCTCGCGGCCGTGGCGAGGTTCATCAGCCTGGCGACCACGGGTTACAACTCCAACGGCACGGTAAACCCGACGGCCGATCCGTTCTACACGAACGTGCTGGTCCACCGCGTGATTGACGACTTCATGATCCAGACCGGCGACGCCATAAATGGCAACGGCACGGGCGGCAGCCCGCTGGGCAAGTTCAACGACACGTTCGACCCGGCCCTGGGCTTCCAGGGCATTGGCGTGCTGGCGATGGCTAATTCCGGGGTCAACACCAACGACTGCCAGTTCTTCATCACCGAGGATCCCACGACCTGGCTGGACGGCGTGCATATGATCTTCGGCCAGGTCATCAGCGGATGGGACATCGTGCAGCAGATCAGCGAGGTCCGCGTCGACGCCGCCGGCAAGCCCAATAGCAACATCTTCCTGGCCGGCGTCGACATCATCTACAACACTTACCAGGACGGCTCGCTCGAGTTCATCGCCGACGCCGGCTTCACCGGCTCGGCCAACGTCACCATCACGCTGACCGACAACGACAACAACACGGTCCAGAAGGTCATCACCCTGACCGCGGCCAGCGTGCTGGGCACCCGCCCGACCGTCAACTTGCCGACGTACAACACGGTTGTCCTCACGGGCGAGAGCGGCACGGTCCAGCCGACGTTCACGGACGACCACAGCGCGGCGGTCAAGAGTTGGATCGAGACCGAAGTGCCGGGGCTGGTCGGCTCGGTGGTGACAATGGACCCCGTCACCCATGAAATCTCGATCAACATCCCCGCTAACTTCGACATCCCGTCGTTCACCGTGACCGTCTACGCCGAAGAGGCCGGCGACTACGCGAACCTCACGGCGAGCTACGCGACATTCACCGTTGACACGGCCGGCGAGCGGCCAAGCATCACCGACATGCCGAGCTTCCTTGTCTCGATAATGTCCGGGCAGACGTTCCAGTTCACCCCGACCCTCACCGACGACAACTTGAGGGACATCGTATTCACGGCGGAGTCCAGCGACCCCGACGTTCTGGTTTCCGTCGCCCCCGCGACACACCAGGTCACCATCCAAGTCAACGCCAACGCCACGGAGCTATACGCGGTGACTCTCTCCGCCGTCGAGGCCGGGTTCAACAGCGACCGCGAACCGACGACGAAAACAGTATGGGTGGTCTACCAGAACGACGGCGACCCGGCCGCGATTGGCATGATAGACCTGTCAGCCGCAGGCCAGACCATGGGCACGGCGCTGGACAACAACATTCTTTACGTGGCCCGTAGCGATGCGGGGCTGGCAATCTACGACGTTTCCAACCCGGCTTCGCCCGTGCTGCGGGATTCCATAGACGTCGGCGGCCAGGCGTGGGACGTCCAGATCCAGCACACGCAGCGCTTCGGCCATGACGCGATTATCGCCTACGTGGCGATGGTGGACCAAGGCTCGGCCGTGGTGGACGTGACGGATCCCGCCAACATCACGTTGATCAGAACGCTGGGGACAGGCTCCGCCGCCATCAGCCTTTGCGTGTCGGGCAACCTGCTATACCAGTCAGACTGGACGTACGGGCTGGTGGTCTGGGACATCACCAATCCGGACAATATCCAGTGGAAACAAACGATCCAGCAGGTCATCCCCGCGTCAGGCGGATATAGCGCCTACAACCTCGGCTACACCGTCGCCTGCGACGTCCAGGGCAACAAGGCTTACGTCGTCGACGCAAACGGCGCGCTGTTCATCATAACTATTACCACGCCGACGACGTACTCGGTCAACTCCTACTACGTGACCGACGGCAGGCCGTGGGACGTCGTAGTCCAGAACAACGTCGCATACATCCTCGACGAGTCCGGGGGGCTCATCGCCCTCGACGTGACGAACCCAGCCGCGCCCAACAAGATCTCGTCCGTGGCCATCTCCGAAATGGAATGGTCGAACCTGGCCGTCTCCGGCACGCTGGCCGTACTGAGCACGAGCACCGGTTTCGAGTTTGTCGACATCTCCGACCCGGCCCACATGCGCGTAGAGTACAGCTTCAACGGCCCCACATGGGGAAGCCAGGCGTCCATCGACGGCCGGATGGTCGCACTGCCGATGGTGCAGGCGGTCGGAGTTGTCATGGTTGTTGTGGATGCTCCGCGGGTCAGCAAGGTGCTGGTCAGATCCAGTTCATGGTCGCAGGCGTTCCTGAACGCCTTGGGCGGTGTCGGGTTTGGCATCCCGGCCGGCCCGAGCCAACTCGATGCGCTGCCGTGGACCAACATCAACAGGATCTCGATAGTCTTCAGCGAGAATGTGATTATCTCGCAGGGCGCCCTCAGGGTCTACGGTCTGAACACCGAGTACACTATCACGGCATTCGGCTATGACAGCTTTACCCGCACGGCCACGTGGACGCTGGGGGAGAATGTCGATAGTGATGTGTTGCGGCTGGTTCTGTCCGACGCGGTGGTCGACCTCGCCGGCAACCGGCTGGACGGGGAATGGACCAATACGACGAGCACATACCCCTCCGGCAACGGGTCTTCGGGCGGTGAGTTCCAGATGCGGATCAATGTCCTGCCATGCGATGCCGACGGCAATGGAACAGTTGGTTGGGGCGACCTGACAGCTCTCATGACCTCGTTCGGCGGCGCCGCGGTTGGGGGCAAAGCCGACTTTAACGGCGACGGCGTCGTCGATGCCGCGGACTACATCACGTTGAAGTGCAACTTCGGCCGGAGCCTGCCGGCGCCAATTCAGGCGCCGGCCGCTGCGCCCGCGGGGGACATGCCGACAGCGGCGGATTCGGTGCAGGCCGGCATTACCGAGTCAAGGGAACCCACAATGACTACGGCCTCCCCGGCCAAGGCAGGTGTGGTGGCGGAGCCGGAACTGCTGACCGCGCCTATGGCAGATGCGCCGGATGCCGACATCCTGGCTATCGCGGCCAGCGTCCTTGGCGATCACATTGCGGCAGGCCGCCAGGGTTTGCCGCCTGTGGCTCCGCATATTGCTAATCTCCAGCCGTCCGTTCGTATCGCAGCCGGCGGCGAGTCTCTGTTGATTTGCCACTCGCCTCTGCCAAGCCCTGACACGGCAGGCCAAGTGGTTACGGATGTTCTCCAACTGGCCGCCCCGTGGTGGAACGGCAACTCAGCCAAACACGAGGCGCCTGATGAACCGTGGATGACCAGCCTGATCGTGGACATCGCAGGCAAGCCACGCAAGGGCCGGCTGGATCCAATCGGGCTGGACGTACTGGCGGCGAGCAGGTAACTGCGTCTGCCAGGCCAACAGACGAAGCAACCACGTCTTTCCGTCATGCGCTTCCCTCTGGGGTCCCAAGGTGGTCATCCAGCCAACAGCCGGGCATGAAGGCGTGGTTGCGTCGTCCCGGCGCGCCGGGACTCCGTAAACCGCGGCACCCGGCACGTAGGAATCCCCGGGCTTCCGGCTTTTCCTACTCCCTACCTGCTACTCCCTACACTACTCCCCGCTTTTCACTTCATGAACTTCGACCAGTCGGGGCCCTCGAGGCCTCCGCGCAGCGGGGTCTTGCGCTGCTTCTGCGGCGCGGGAGTCTCGCTGGGCGTCTGAATGCCTGTCTCGATACCCTCGCCGGTGAAGTTCGGGTCGCCGCGAAGGGCCTTTATCGAAAGGCTGACCCGCCGCTGCTGCTCATCGACGCTCTGGACTTTGGCCTTTATGAGCTGGCCTTCCTTGAGCGCCTCGCTGACGTGGCGGAGGCGGTTCTCGGAAACCTCGCTGACATGCACGAGGCCCTCGACGCCGGGGACGAGCTCAACGAACGCGCCGAATGACTCCATCCGCTTGACCACGCCCTCGACCACCGATCCCGCCGGCCAGCGGACCGACGCGCCCACCCACGGATCGTCGCCGACTCGCTTGATCGACAGGCTGATGCGCTTGCGCTGCGGGTCCACCGCCAGCACGCGAAGCTGCGGCGTGTCGCCGACGGCGATAACCTCGCTGGGGTGCTTGATCCGCTTTTCGAACGACATTTCGCTGATCGGCACGAGGCCCTCGACGCCGGCTTCGAGTTCCACGAACGCCCCGAAGTCCGCCAGCCTGGTAACCCGGCCGGTGACAAGCGCATCGGCGGGCCACTTCTCGGCCACGCCGATCCACGGGTCCGGCTGGACCTGCTTGAGGCCCAGGCTGATGCGGTCGTTTTCGCGGTCGAGCTTGAGGATCATCACCTCGACCTTCAGGCCGACCTGGACGATTTCCTTCGGGTCCTCGACGCGGCGGTAGCTCATGTCGCTCACGTGCAGCAGCCCGTCGACGCCGCCGAGGTCAACAAACGCCCCGTACGGCATGATGCTCCGGACGGTGCCGGTGACGATCTTGCCCTCGGCCAGCTCGGCCAGGACCTTCACGCGCATCTCGGCGGCATGGGCCTCGATAACCTTGCGGCGCGAAAGCGTGACGCTCTTGCGCTGGCGGTCGACGTCGACCACCTCGCACATCATCTTTGTGTTCATGTACGGCGAGGTGTCCTCGGTGCGGGCCATGTCGATCATGCTCATGGGCATGAAGCCCCGGATGCCGTTGAACTTGAGCTCCAGCCCGCCGGTGTTGGCGCCGGTGACAAAAGCCTCGACGAGCTGTCCGGGCTTGATCGAGCCCCAGGTCGCGGCCACCACGGCGCCCTCGCGCGAGAGGATGAGCAGCCCCTCGGCCGGGTCGTAACGCTCGACGGTGACCTCGATGGTGTCGCCGACCTTCGGAAGCGGCTCGTCGCCAAACTGGACGGCCTGGATCACGCCCTGGCTCTTGCTGCCGAAGTCAACGAATATGTCGTCGCGCTGAATGTCGATGACCGTGCCGGTCCGCACGCCATCGGCCTTTCCAGCCCGGCCGGGCTGGGCCGCGATGTCGACGTCGAGCAGGTCTTCGATGCTCATGTCGCCAAGGGCCTCGTCGAGTTCCTTCTGAAGCTCGGCGTCGAGTTGATTGTCGGTGCGGTGTATGTTGCCGCGGTCCTGCTTGTTGATGCTCATGCCAGCTCCTCATTGCAACCAGCTTTGCCGCTGGGGCCGGTAAGTTCCCGGCGCGGAATCGAGAATGTTATCCGCCCGATGCCCGCCGGCCAAGAGAGAAACGGACGGATTCATGCCCAGTTGAGCGACCTTTCTTTCTGGCGGCACTTGCTTTGGCCTATGTGATGCAAACTCGCACGATTCTATTGCGGATTTCGGATTGCGGATTGCGGATTGTCTGGATGAGTCCCTTCCGGGCAAGAAATCCGAAATCCGCAATCCGCAATCCGCAATGGCGACCGCAATCCCGCGCCAAGACATTGGTGCCAGGACAACGTGTTGCTCCTGCAAGACAGTCAGGTCGCTCACGTGCCCGGCAGCGGCCGGGCGCCTCCGGGCACGCATGGAAATAATTATCGGATACTCGTGCCGGCGAGTTCGCTATTTCGGCGAAGGCTCCCTGGCGCCGTTGGTATATAAGTCTATCCCTCCGGCGCGAATCCATCGGGCCTTGCAGATGACTTTAAGTATCTCCTGGACTTCCGTGGCCTGCAGCAGAGATGCCGCGGCCTGGCTTGGTTTGGGTTTGCAGGCGGTGCATTCGACCGAGCCGGCGGCGCCGCAGGCCTGGCAGGCGACTACGCCCGCGCCGCCGCACTGGTCGCACAGGCCGAGGATTCTGACGACGCCCTCACTGTCGGGCCCGCGCAACACGCCGGCGCCGACGCACTGGGGGCAAGGCACGTAGCCGGAACCGCTGCATCGGCTCGCCGCGCATGGCGCCAGCCGCGTGTCGCCGCACCTGGGGCACACGCGGGCAGCTTCGCCCGCCGAGGAGCCCCAAGGGCGCGCCGAGGCCGCGGCGCGGCACTCGGCCGCGATTTTTTCCAGAGGCCTGGGCAGGGCGGCAGTCAGCGAAAAAACATTCGGGTTGCCCGTCGCCTTATCCAGCGGCCCGGCGGCAAGTTGGGGTCCGATTTCCAGGTACAACTGAAGCCCGCGAGCAAGGGCGTCCAGCGCGTCGGCGTCGCGCTGTAGCCGCCGGTTGCGCAGAGCGGTAAGCTCGCTCAGGGCCGAGGCGTCCGGCGGACCTGCCAGGAGCTTTCGGAGCAGCCCGGCCGCACGGGCGCCGTCGCCGTCGCCGGCCGGCTGGAGCAGGGGAACCACCGGCGCGGAGTCCGTCGCCGGCGAAGAGTCCGCCACCGGCTCGGCTCGCGTCCGCGGCGGCGCTAAAGCCGGGACAACCAGGGCCTCATTGCCCGCCGGCTGCGTTGCCGACGGCATGGCATCCCTGCCCGCCGGCTGGGTCGCCGGCGGTTGGGCCTGGACCGACGCTACCAATGTCAGCGCCGCCGCCAGGGCTGCCGCACGGAATATGTTCTTAACATTCATGCGATTCTCGTCAGGGTGTTCCGGGCGAAAGCTGCTCCAGCAGGACCAGGTCCTGGAATGCCAGTTCCCGCAGCTCGTCCAGCACGTTTGTCGTTGCAGCCAGGACCTTTTCGTGTGCCGCTCGCAGGGCACGAAGCGTCGCGTCGGTCTGCGGTCGCCCGTCGGCCTGGCGCACGAGCACCTCCAGCACCCGCCCAGCCTGGTCCAGCCGGACCGCCGCGGCATGCAGCGCGGTCCTGGACGCCGCCAGGCGAGCCATGGCGCCGTTCTCGATGGCGTCAAGCTGGGCGGTGAACCTGCCCGCCGCGTCGGCTGCGCGGGCCAGACGGGCGAGCTCGTTGGCCATGGCCTCGGCCGCCACTGCCAGTTCGTCGCTGGTGACCGGCGCGGGAATCTTCGCCGCCGCCCCGCTGGGGACCACAAGGGCTGGCCCGGTGTCCGGCGCCGTGGTCGGCCCGGCCTGGCTGGCGGGCTTGAAGGTCCGCAGCATTTGGCCGGTAATGTCGGCGTAATACACGAAGGCCGCCAGGAGCTTCTCGGTCTGCCCGTCGGGCCGCCATGCCACCTGTGGAACCTTCTTGGCGCCGATGGCCCTGTCCATCTGACGCGGACCCCAGCCCACTGACTTCGCCGCGGCCTGCCATTGCGAGGCCGCCGACTTTCGCTGGGCGGTAGTGTGGCTGACGGGCAGCAGGTAGTTCGCCCGGTCGGTGCTGCCGGCCAGGCCCGTGCCGTCCAGCAGCGTCATGACTATGCCGTTGGCCATGGCATTGGTCTTGGCCGGCTCGATCAATGCCGCCAGTTTGCCCGGCAGCCGGGGGTCGTCGATCTTCGTCAGCGCCCGCAGGATGCGGTTGATGGCCGTGAGGTCGCCGGAACTGCCGGTCCGGACCAACTCGTCGAGCCGCTCAAGGAGCACCTCGCCGGGCGGGGCGCCGCCGAGCCGCTGCAAGACATCGATAGCCTGCAATCGTTCGCCGGAATCCTGGCTGCGAAGGCTCTTTCGCAGCACATCGGCGACGTTCGGGTCCAGGCCGATGGGCAAGTCGATCACCGCGGCAACGACGTCGTCGGTCAGTACCACGTCGCGCGTCAGCCGGGCTGTCCGGGCGGCCCGGTCGCGCTGCGAGAGCACCGCGCTTAGCTCGCGGTCCAGCGCGTCGGTGTGCAGCGCGAAGCGTTCCGCGCGCGCGGCGCACGCGAGCATCGTCGTTGCCAGGTCGGCCAGAAGGGCCTCGTCGGCGTACTTGCTCGACCACGTCCGGCGGATGGAGAACGCCAGGACCGCGTTGAATGCGCCGGCCTGGATGGCCTGATCGGGCTTGGCGGCCGGAGCGGTCTGGGCCGTGGCCGCCGCGCCGGCTCCGGCGCGAATGACTTCCCTCATTGCCTCGGCGGCCTGGCTTCGGCGCCGCGGACTGTCCAGAGGCATCGCGCGAAGCGCGTGGCGCGGGCCAAGGCCCATCGCGTCGGCCAGTGTCGCCACGGCCCGGCCGGCAGCGGCGGCGTCCACGGCCAAGCCCGCCGCGTCAGCCAGGGCCTGCCTGGCAATGTTGCCAAGCACGGACGGGAAGGTCGAGCTGCCGGCGGCTGAGCCAAGCGCAGCCAGGGCCTTGTCGGAGCCGGGACGGTTGGGATCGCAGGCCATCGTCGCCAACTCGGCGGCCAGCGGGCTGAAGCGCGCGACATCCGCCCGCTCGGCATACACGTCCAGGCTGCCGCCGTCGATGACGGCGTAGGCCAGTCGTTTGGGGTCGTTCACCGGGTCGGCCGGTGCGGCCGCCACGCTCTCCCGCCAGGTCCGCCGGCAGCGGTCCAGCAGCGGCATCACCTCGTCAGGATCGTTGGCGTCCGCCTGCGGGGCTCCGCGCAGCAGCAGGATTTTCGCAAGCAGCCCCAATGCCCCGCGAGCCGGGCCGTGAACGCTTTGCCCGTCGCGAGCGGATGATTTTCCCTCACGCGTCCCCAGGGCGGCGGCGAGTCGGTCGAGCAGCGCGGTTATGGCCGCGTCCTGGCAGGCCGGCGATGCGGGCGGACAGCCCAGCACCACCTTCAGCAGCGTCTCGGCCAAGACGGTCTCCCGCGGCGTGCCGCCGAGGACCATTGTGCCGGCCAAGGCGCCGAAGGCGGCTGTGCGGTCCTCGCTGCCGGCATTGTCGAGCAGGCTGCGAGCCTTGGCCGGGGCCGCCAGAACGGCAATAGCCGCGTCGAGCACCACCGGACGACGGGGCACGCTCGGCGCGGCGGCGGGAATGTTGTTCGCCTCGCCTCCACCGCCCCGCGAAGTGCCCGCAACCAGGGCATTGCCGTCGGCGCCGCGCGACAATCGCCTCGAAAACTGCGACCAGAGCGCCGCCGTAACCAGCACCGACATCCCCAGGACAACGCCCGCCACCAGCAGCCCGCCCAACCGCCTTGGCTGGGCAACCCCCTGGCCCAAAAGCGGTGCTGAAGGCTCTTGCTCGACCGCTGCCGCGGCCGAAGCCGCGCGCACCGCAGAAGCCATCCCTGCCGCAGCCTCGGCTTCGGCGCGGCCCGTTTCACC
>CAYOBS010000127.1:0-9423 GCA_964402305.1 uncultured Planctomycetaceae bacterium
GGCCGCTGCGGAGCCAGTCCCCTTCTCACGGCGTGTGACGCCGACGATCCGCTCCCGGCGGGCAAGGACTCGGGCGTAGTTGAGAAGCCCAAGGACGACAACGCCCCGCGGCGCGAGCAGCTTGGCAAACCCGGCCAGGGTGCGAGCCAGTTGGTGTGCGTCCAGAAGGTGCGGCAGGCTGTTGCCAAGGCACAGGATCGCGTCGAACGGTCCCTCGACGTGCTCCGCGATTTCCTGCATGGGGGCCCGGACCCATCGCACGGCCAGGCCGGCATCGGCGGTACGGCGGCGGGCCTGGTCCAGCATGGCCTCGGATATGTCGGCGGCCGTGACGGCAACACCCATCTCCGCCAGCATCATCGCGTGCATTCCGTTGCCGCAGGCGACGTCCAGCACGGAGTCGAATGGGTGCCGCCGACGCAGTTCAGCCAGCATGGCCTGGGCCGCCTGCCGCCGCCCGGCTACGCCGGTTACGACGTCATAGTCGCCCGCAATGTGCTCGTAGAGGTCCATTGTCATAGTAATCGGTAGCCAGCTTGCCACGGCGTAGCCAGGAACGGCTCAACGGCGGAATCCGCCGCAGGCGGAAACCCGGAACGGCAAAACAACGGAACCTGAATCGGCGGAGGGTGGTCGGCTCGCGTGCGACCTGTTCTTTCGATTTTCGCGTAACTTGTACCGGATTTGCCGTTGGTGCCATACCAAGGCATTCCGATGCACATCGGGATTCGCGGCGCGTTGGCGTTTTCCCAATCATCCAGAAGGCATGGCACAAAGTTGTTTCTGCCGAGCAATTATAGCATCGGCAGCGCCAGGGCCAAGGCATAAGCATAACTGTGACACATGTTTGCCGCAATAGTTTCCGGCGAAATCGTGGCATGTCTTGGCCCTGCTGGTTCTTCCGAGGATTCCGCGGGCCAGACGCCCGCGGGACCTGCCTGGCCGGCAGGCAGGCTCATGGCCAAGATGGCCATGCGACTCACGGGCAAGATGCCCGTGCTACTTCCCGCGCCCGGCGGCCGATAATTCACCTTGACGCCCGGCGGGACATTTCCGTACTATCGCCTCCTTGCTCGTTGGCCGGGGGTCCGCTATCGCGGACCACTATTGTATTGTGCGCACAAACAGGCGCGGGCCGGCCGGGCGCAGGTCAGCCGGGTGAGCCCGGAAGGACGATTTCGGGAGCGACGATGGCAATCAGGTGCGTTGTATGCGTCAAGCAGGTGCCGGACACCAAGCGGATCACCGGCGAGGCGATGAAGGCTGACGGCACGGTCAACCGGGCCGCGCTTCCGGCGATCTTCAATCCCGAAGACCTCAACGCCCTCGAGGCCGCCCTTGAGATCCGCGACCGCGTCGGCGGAACGGTCGCCGCCGTAACCATGGGCCCGCCGGCGGCATGCGACATCCTGCGGCAGTCGATGTTCCTCGGGGCCGACCGGGCGGTGCTCGTCACCGACCGCCGGGCCGCCGCCAGCGACACCCTGGCTACCAGCTACATCCTTTCGTGCGCGGTAAAGAAGATCGGCGCGGACGTCGTCCTCTGCGGGCGGCAGGCCATCGACGGCGACACCGCCCAGGTGGGCCCGCAGCTCGCCGAGAAACTCTCGCTGCCGCTGGTGACGTACGTCGAGCAGTTGATGGACGTGAGCTCCAAGCTCCGTCTGCGGCGGAACATCGGCACCGGCTGGGAGGTCGTGGATTGCCCCGTGCCATGCCTGCTGACGGTGATGGACACCGCCAACACCCCCCGCCCGCCGTCGATCAAGCGGATGATGAAGTACAAGAAGGCCCAGGCGGCCGCGGAGATCGCAAAGGCCGTCGCGGAGGAAATGCCGCAGGCCGCCGACGACGCCAAGGCCGCCGAGGTCAAGCTACGCCAAGCCGCCCTGGCGGCAAAGGGCATGCTCATCGAGACGTGGAACCTCGACGACATCGGCGCCGACCTGGCATGGTGCGGGCGCGACGGCAGCCCCACCAAGGTCCACCGAATCCAGTCGGTGGTCCTGGCCGGCGGGGAGTACCGCGAGTTCCCGCCCACCGACGAGGGCCTGACGACACTCGTGGGCGAACTGATCGAAGACCACACAATAGGATGAGCAAGACCCAGGGACACCCAGGGACCTGACTGCCGACAGGCAAGTTGCTATCCCTGGGCTTTCGCTGTTTTTTGTCCTACTGCTTACTACCTACTAACTACTACTTACTTCTTACTTCTTACTACTATCTTCCCGGAACAGACCATGATCGAAGTGAACCGAAACGGCGAAGTGTGGGTTTTCGCGGAGCAGGAAGCGGGCCGGCTGTCGGAAGTGCCGCTCGAGCTGCTCGGCAAGGCCCGCGAACTGGCCGACACGCTCTCGGTGAGCGTTGCGGCCGTGCTGGTGGGCGATAACGTCTCGGCGCTGGCGCGCGAGCTCATCAGCCACGGCGCCGACCGGGTGTACCTCGTCGAGGACCCGCGGCTGGGCCATTACCAGGCCGCAGGCTACGGCAAGGTGCTCTGCGACCTTATCGCCGAGCGCAAGCCGCAGGTGGTGCTTTACGGCGCCACCGCCATCGGGCGGGACCTTGCCCCCACGGTCGCCAGCGCCGCCAAGTGCGGTCTGACCGCCGACTGCACGGACCTCCAGATCGGCGACCACACCCCGCCTGGCAGCCAGGTGACGCACAAGAACCTCATGCTCCAGATTCGCCCGGCCTTCGGGGGCAACATCATCGCGACGATCGTGAACTTCGACCGCTGGCCCCAGATGGCGACGGTCCGCGAGGGCGTGATGGCGATGGCTGAGCCGGATGCCGGGCGCAAAGGCGAGGTTATCAGGGTCCAGGCCGCCCTTGACGGCGTGAAGCTGCCCCTGACGCTGGTCGAGATGAGCCGCCGGCCGAAAAAGGTGAACCTCAAGGCCGCACGCATCATCGTCGCCGGCGGCGCGGGTGTCGGCGGCAAGGAGAACTTCCGGCACATATGGGACCTGGCCAACTGCCTTGGCGGGGCCGTCGGCGGCTCGCGCGCGGCGATTGACCTGGGCTACGTTGACCACGACCACCAGATCGGCCAGACCGGCACGACGGTCCGCCCGGCTTTGTACATCGCCTGCGGCATCAGCGGGGCTGTTCAGCACCGCTCGGGCATGGAAGGCTCGGCCAAGATCCTCGCGATCAACTCCGACCCCGGCGCGGCGATCTTCTCGGTGGCCCATTACGGCATCGTCGGCGACCTCAATGAGGTTATCCCGCGCCTGATCAAGGCCATCAGGCGCGGAGCGTCGGTCGAAGAGGCGGCGAAGCAAACCGCGGGCTGAAACCCGCGGTTTGATTGCGGATTGCGGATTGCGGATTGTCACCCAGGGAAGTCGGCAGGAGCTTTGGTGGCGAATGTCTTGTGGCGACTACTTGAGTGGCCGTTTGACGGTCTCGCAGGGCTTGAGATGGCCGCTTTCAATCAGGGCCCGCATGATCGCACGGCCGCTGCGTTCCATCATCTCGAACCGCTGTTGCGTGGTGAGAGAAAGAAGGAAGTTGAGTTGGAGCTCGCGCTCACGCTCAGGATCGTATATGGGCCGCTTCAAGAACATTAGTGGCATTATAAGGCAAACGCGAAAAGAACGCAAAGGCCAATGGCCGGTACTGAGCTTACATTCAGGAAGGTTTTACATGGCTAATTTTTACACTGACAACGAAGACATCCGTTTCCTGTTCCACCACATGGACATGGCCCGCCTGGCGGGCATCATGGAGGAGGGCTACCGCTTCCACGGCGAGTTCGACTTCGCCCCCGAGAATACCGCCGACGCGGTTGACAACTACGAGCGGATCATGAACGTCATCGGCCAGATCGCCGGCGACACAATCGCCCCGACGGCGGAGGAAACCGACAAGGTCGGCAACACGCTCAACGAGGACGGGTCGGTAACGTACGCCCCGGGCATCCGCCAGGCCCTTCGCCGGCTCGGCCAGGCCGACATGATGGGCTTCACGCTGCCGTACCGCTTCGGCGGGATCAACTGCCCGAACCTGCTGTACACGATGAGCAACGAGATCATCAGCCGGGCCGACGCGGCCCTGATGAACATCTACGGCCTGCAGGGCATCGCCGAGACCATCAACGCCTTCGCCGGCGAGGAAATCAAGCAGGAGTACCTGCCCCGCATGTCCAGCGGCGAGTGGACCGGCGCGATGGTGCTCACCGAGCCCGACGCCGGCAGCGACCTCCAGGCCGTAAGGTGCAGGGCATACCAGGACGATCATGGCGACTGGTTCGTCCACGGCGTCAAGCGGTTCATCACCAACGGATGCGGCGAGGTGCTGCTGGTCCTGGCCCGGACGGAGCCGGAGATAACCGACGGGCGCGGCCTGAGCCTGCTGGTTGTCAACCGCGGCCCGCGGGTCAAGGTCCGCCGCCTGGAGAACAAGCTCGGCATTCACGGCAGCCCGACGTGCGAGCTGTTCTTCAACCACGCCCCGGCCAAGCTCATCGGCGAGCGGCAGCGCGGGCTTATCACGTACGTGATGAGCCTGATGAACGGCGCACGGGTCGGCATAGCCGCACAGTCGCTGGGCATCGGCGAGGCCGCGTACCGCGTCGCCCGCGACTACGCCCACAGCCGAAAACAGTTTGAGACGGCCATCGAGAACTTCCCGGCCGTGCGCGAACTGCTGGTGAATATGAGCGTGGACATCCAGGCCGCGCGGGCGCTGACGTACTGGGCCAGCTTCTGCGTGGACATCGAGATGGGCGCCCTGAAGAAGCTCGAGTTCTCCGAGGTGCCCGCCGACGAGGCCAAGGAACTCAAGAAGTTTGCCCGCTCCTACAAGCGGGTCAACGGCCTGCTCACGCCGATGAGCAAGTATTACGCCTCCGAGATGTCGATGCGGGTCGCCAACGACGCGATCTCCGTCCTTGGCGGCAGCGGGTACATGAAGGACTACGCATCCGAGCGGCACCTGCGCGACAGCCGGATCACGACGATCTACGAGGGCACCAGCCAGCTTCAGGTTATCGCGGCCGTGCGCGGCGTATCATCCGGCTCGGTCGAGACCGCGGTGACGGGAATCCTCGACGCCCGCGCCGAATGGCCCGCGGAAATCCAGCCGCTGGTGGCGCAGATCCGCACCGGCCTGGCCGATCTCGCCGAGGCCGTCGCGTTCGTCAAGGCCCAGGGCGGCACGGAGTACATGGACCTCTACGGGTGCAAGCTCGTTGACATGGGCATAGCACTGATCATCGGGACCCTGTTCTGCGACGCCGCCACCGCCAGCGCCAGCGCCGGTGCCAAAAAACTCGCCGTCGCCCGCCGCTGGCTGGCCGACAAAATGCCCGAGCTGCGCATGAACAAGGAAATGATCCTCTCCGGCGACCGGAGCATCATCAAGGACTTCGACATCCTCGCCGGCCCCGTACCTGTGGCGGAATGAAGAAGAAGGAATCCAACGCAACGACAACGCGAAGCCCTTGGGAGATGGGAAGGCGATCTCCCGCGGATCTTCCGGTTATCTACCCGTAGTCATCTTGCACCCGGCCCGCCCGCCTGCGACGATGGGGACCATGGCCATTGTCCTGACAATTTTGGTGTGGCTCTACGTGGCGGCGGCGGTGGTGTACTGGGCCGTCATGGCCCGGGCGATGTGGCGGATGGGTTCGTCGATCGTCCGCCTTTCGCGGGCCGGGACGCCCGAGCCGCCGCGCTGGCCGAGACTGTCGATCATCGTCCCCGGCTGCAACGAGGGCGACAAGATGGAGGCCGCCGCGCGGACGCTGCTGGCGCAGGACTACCCGGACCTCCAGATCGTCCTGGTCGATGACCGCTCCGGCGACGCAACCGGCGCGATCGTAGATCGCCTGGCGGGCGAGGATTCCCGCGTCGTCGCGATCCACGTCACCGAGTTGCCCGACGGCTGGCTGGGCAAGGTCCACGCGATGTCGTGCGGCCTGGCGGTCGCCGACGGCGAGCTGGTGCTGCTGACCGACGCCGACGTGTACTTTCGGCCGGGCACCCTGCGAAAGGCCGTGGCGTACTTCGAGGCCCGCGGCCTGGATCACCTGACCGCCCTGCCCGGTCTCTGGCCCGCAAGTGCGATACTCGACGGGCTGATCGCCGGCTTCATCCGCCAGCTCATGATGATTGCCCGGCCATGGAAGGTGGCCGACCCGTCATCGCCGCGTTTCATGGGAGTCGGGGCATTCAACCTGGTCCGCCGCAATGCCCTGCAAGAGGCCGGCGGGATGGAATGGCTGCGGATGGAGGTGGCCGACGACATGGCCATCGGCATGATGATGAAGCGCGCGGGCCGCAAGTGCGAGGTGGTCAACGCGGCCGGACTGCTGGAAATGCACTGGTATCAGACTTGCGGGCAGGCGATGCGGTGCAGCGAGCGCGGCTGGGCGACGCCGGGCGACTTCCACGCCGTCGGCATGATCGTCGGCGCGGCCGCAATCGCTATGCTGGAGGCCGCGCCTGTCGTGATGCCGGCACTGCTGGCCGCGGCGCTGGTTCTGCCGGCGGGGGCGGCTCTGCTTACCGCCGCGGCGGCGGGGCTGGCGGTAACGGCGGCCTTCCTTGTGGCGGCCTGGCTGATGACACGCTGGTCCAGCGGGCGGATTCTCCCGCCGCTGCTGGCGCCGCTGCTGGCGGGCTTCGCCTTCTTCGCCACCGCCCGCGCCGCTATCATGGGCCTGCGCCGCGGGGGAATCATCTGGCGAGGCACCCTCTACACCACCGATGCACTCCGCCAAGGCAGGCGGGTAAGGTTCTTTTAGCGCAGCGTCTCGTTACTCGTGAGCATTCTGCCGGCGCGAAATCCGAAATTCGAATCTCGAAATCCGAAACAATTTCAAAGCACCAAATTCAAAACAACGAGAACGAGAATCTGCGTTGGTGGTGGGTCAAGGATGGCACCGGCCCCGCTGTTGGCGTTTGAAGCATTTGGATTTATGATTTGTTTCGGATTTAGAAATTCGAAATTCGGATTTGACCTTCTCAGACTGAACGCCCCTTTGGGCCAGGAGACAGCACCATGCCGCTTACGTTCGACCTGTCGCTCGAGCAGTTGAAGACCTATCAGGGCACCAACCCGCGCCCGGCTGACTTTGATGCGTACTGGGACCGCGCCCTCGCGGAGATGCGCGCGATCGATCCGGCCGTCGAGCTTCGCCCGGCGGCGTTTTCCACACCGTTCGCCGAGTGCTTCGACATGTACTTCACCGGCGTAGGCGGGGCGAGGGTGTACGCCAAGCTGCTTCGGCCGCGGGCGGCCGCCGCGCCGCACCCGGCGGTGCTTTCGTTCCACGGCTACAGCGGCTCGGGTGGGGACTGGACGGACAAGCTGGCGTACGCGGCGATGGGTTTCACGGTGGCGGCGCTGGACTGCCGCGGCCAGGGCGGGCGCAGCGAGGATGCCGGCGGCGTGAAGGGCAACACGCTGCACGGGCACATAATCCGCGGCCTGGACGATGGGCCGGACAAGCTGCTGTTCAGGCAGATCTTCCTGGACACGGCCGAGCTGGCGCGGATCGTGATGGCGATGGACGACGTGGACGCCGCGCGCGTCGGGGCGATGGGCGGCAGCCAGGGCGGAGGGCTCACGCTTGCGTGCGCGGCCCTGGAGCCGCGGGTCGCCCGGGCCGCGCCGGTGTATCCGTTCCTGTCGGACTACAAGCGCGTCTGGAAGATCGACCAGGACACCGGGGCATACGTCGAGTTGAAGGATTACTTCCGCCGCTTCGACCCGCGGCACGAGCGCGAGGACGACGTCTGGACCCGCCTGGGCTACATCGACGTGCAGTACCTGGCCCCGCGGATCAAGGCCCAGGTGATGCTGGCCGTGGGACTGCGCGACACGGTCTGCCCGCCCTCGACGCAGTTCGCGGCCTACAACAAGATCACATCGCCGAAGTCGCTCGTGCTCTACCCGGACTTCGGCCACGAAAATCTGCCCAGCCACAGCGACGCGACATTCCAGTTCATGGCGGGATTGTAACGGCCCGGTCAACGCCATTTGAATGGATCGGGTATCGTGGTTTGCGCAGTCCCTTCGGGAACGGGGTCATGGAGGAAGGCCCGAAGGCCGATTGGCTGTGTCGCAGCCCGCGGCCGGCGGTTGCTGAGATGGCGATCCGCGATCCATCCCGGCGCGCCGGGGCAACAAGCTGATCTGCCAGGACGGGGACAAGACCAACCGGATCGACGCGCGGGTTGTCTAGTTGCCCGCTTTCGCTCGCTGCGCGACAGCCGCCAGGGCTTCGACGGCGCGGCGGACGTGGGCTTCGGTGGTAAATGGGCCGAAGCTCAGCCTGCACGTCCCGGCCGGGTAGGTGCCGATGGTCTGATGGGCCAGCGGGGCGCAGTGCATGCCGGGCCTGGTCAGCAGGCCGAAGTCCGCCTCGAGCGCGTCGGCCAGGGCGCTTGGGCTTTGGAATCCGTCGACGCGGACGCTGAACACGCCGGAGCGGTGCGCCACGTCGCGCGGGCCGTAAACGCGAAGGTTCTCCACGCCGCCGGTGAGTTGCATGAACAGCCGGCATAGTTTCTCGTCGTGGAATCGCAGGCTATCGACGCCGCGGCGCAGCACCCAATCGGCGCCGGCGGCAAGCCCGGCCAGGCCGATGGCGTTGTGCGAACCGATCTCGTACTTGTCCGGCATGGCCTCCGGCTGGAAGGGCTGCTCGCTGATGGTCCCGGTGCCGCCTTCCTTCATCGTCGGCAGCTTGTGCTCCGCACCGGGGCGGATGTACAGCACGCCCGTGCCCAGCGGGCCTAGCAGGCCCTTGTGCCCGGGAAACGCCACGAAGTCCGCGCCGAGCGCCTGGACGTCGATAGGCACGTGCCCGGCCGACTGGGCCGCGTCGATCAGGCAGGGCACGCCCGCCTTCCTCGCCGCCGCCGCGATGGCCGCGATGGGCTGTATCGTGCCGGTCACGTTGGAAACATGCACGCAGGCGATCAGCCTCGTCGCGGGGCCAATGGCGCGGGCGACGTCGTCGGGATCGACCAGTCCCGTCGCCGGGTCGCAGGCGACGAGTTGCGGCACAAGCCCCGTCTGGCCGGCCAGGGCGTTGTAAGGCCGCAGCACCGAGTTGTGCTCCATCGCCGTGGCTATCGCGTGCGTGCCGGCGGGGGCCGTGTTCAGCAGGCCGCGAATGACAATCGCAAGGGCCTCCGAGCAGTTGAGCGCAAAGACGATCCGCTCGGGCGACTCGGCGTTGATAAGCTCAGCCACGCGCTGGCGACAGGTCCAGAGGATCTGCTCGCAGGCCTTGGCCTCGGCGTACGCCCCTCGCCCGGCCGAGGCGCCGCAGGCCGAGGCGAAGTCGACCATCGCTTCCATCACGGCCGCGGGCTTGGGGAAGCTCGTGGCCGAGTTGTCCATGTACAACCGTTCGATCATGCTTCCATGTTACTCAAAATTACTCAAACTGACCGG
>CAYOBS010000128.1:0-9376 GCA_964402305.1 uncultured Planctomycetaceae bacterium
GAAGTCAGAAGTCAGAAGTCTGAAGTCTGAAGTCAGAAGTCTGAAGTCAGAAGTCTGAAGTCTGAAGCCTTTAATGGAAATCGCCGCGATGAAAACACTTATTACCGGCGCGGCCGGATTCATCGGCTCGCACGTCGCCGAGGCGCTGCTGGCCGACGGCGAGCCTGTCGTCGGGCTTGACAACTTCGACGCGTTCTACGACCGCGTGGCCAAGGAGGACAACCTCCGGCGCGTGCGAGCCGCGGGCGAAGCCTTCAGCTTCGTCGAGGCCGACATCCGCGACGCCGGCGCCGTCGATGAGGTCTTCGGCGCCCAAGGCCCGTTCGACGTGGTGCTCCACCTGGCCGCCCGCGCCGGAGTCAGGCCCAGCATCGCCGACCCGCTGGGCTACGAGTCGGTCAACGTCGCCGGCACGATGAACCTGCTTGAGGCATCCGTGCGGCAAAAGCCGCTGCCCCGGTTCATCTTCGCATCCAGCTCCAGCGTGTACGGAAACAATCCCAAGGCGCCCTTCAGCGAGTCCGACAACGTCGACAACCCCATCAGCCCCTACGCCGCGACGAAGAAGGCCGGCGAACTGATCTGCCACACCTACCACCACCTCCACGGGCTGCCGATGTGGTGCCTGAGGTTCTTCACCGTGTACGGCCCGCGCCAGCGCCCGGACCTGGCGATCTGCAAGTTCACGAAAAAAATCCTCGCCGGCGAGCCGATCGAGATGTTCGGCGACGGCACGACCAGCCGGGACTACACGTACATCGACGACATCGTCCTTGGCGTCCGCCGCGCGATGGAGCGATGCGCCGGCTACGAGATCATCAACCTCGGCAGCGAGCATCCCGTCACGCTTGCGGACATGATTGCCACGGTGGCTGCCGCCTGCGGCCGACAGGCTGTGATCGAGCCCAAGTGCATGCAGCCTGGCGACGTGGAGCGAACGTACGCCGACTTGACCAAGGCCCGTCGCCTGCTGGACTACCGCCCGAGCAAGCCCTTCGCCGAGGGCGTGAAGGCTCAGGTGGAGTGGTATCGGGGTACGGTAGGGGTGTGAAGCCCGAAGCCAGGGAGGGCAACCCGCGAAATAGTCAATCTGACCCACTACCGGAATCTGCCGCGCTACTTGGCTAGCCCTGGGACGCTGCGGGTCTCCCCTGGAATTGCCCAGCGTAACCCTGCTCTGGCGTGCCGAATGTAGTCTCAAAAATCAATTGGCATATCTTCATGCCAGGAACAAGCTCAACGTCAACCGTTCCATGGTTGCACATCTCAAGCTGTAGCCTATTGTTGAAACCTGGGTGGATAGTCGGCGCGCACACATGCACGCCTATGGCTATACGAGCGAGCGAACTCTTCCCCTCGACCCGTGCTGCAATCTTTGAAGTTTTTGGAAGGTGAACGGTTTCCACCGTCCATGCGAGTATAAATTGTTGGGGGGTAATGCGATATCCATCGGTTATGTTGATAATCTTGGTGTACTTCTCCAGAACAGCATCCAGCGAATATCCCGGTCGGCCCGGGAACACTGTTGGCGTCGGGTGCTCTTTTGTCCATTCCCGAATCTTGTTCCACAGGACAAGGTCCACGGTGGTTGCGCTGTATTTTGTGTCATCGGGCGGAGGGTCGATAACAATCTGCCCGTTTTTGATATGGTCGCGAATCTCTCGGTCTGTCAGGATCATGCCTTTATGCTCGTATTACCGTGGTCTCGGGCACCCAAACACGCCAATCGCCTGTGCTCGTCTCGCTTGGAAGCTCTACGAGCACACGGCTTCCTTCTTGGCGTATTTCAAAAGCTTGTACATCAGCAATGCCCGCATGTAGACGGGAGACGATAACCTCCGCGGTTATCCCTCCAGCCAACTGGATGTAGGCTAATCGCTCGTGGGCGACCTGACCTTCCTTGATCTTGGCCTTGACTCGGCACATAAGCGTGGTCCTTTTTGAGGGTATTCCAGGATTTTCTCAACCTCTTCTTCATTTTTCACTTTCAGTGTATCCAAGTCAAGCGTCTTTTCCCAATCACCTCTTTCCCAAATCACCTTTCCAAGATCACCCACAACGGCCAAATCGCTCAAATTTGACCACGACCAGATTTCGGAATTGCCACGCATGAGTACCGCCAGGAAATCTTTGAAGGCTTTTTCAACCGGCGATATAGGCCCTTCATCTACGCGAGCGGCTATTGTTCCGTGCCCAGCGAGTCGTGGATCAGCCTGGTCCATCGCAGCATCTCGGCCGGGCGAAGCAGTCGCAGGGCGATTGACGCCGCCAGCCAGGCCGGCAGTGCCAGCCAGTGCCCGTAAGGCAGCAGGTGCAGCACCGCCAGCATTGCCGGATCGCGCCGATGGCCGCGAAGGCCACGGCGCCGGACGCGGAAACGCGGCGCGTTGCCCACATCTTGACCAGCAGCGCAGCAAGCGATGCCGCGAGGATCGCCCATGCCGCGCCGATCGGGCCCCAGGCGGGGATTGCCCACCAGCAGACCGCCAGTATGATCGCATATCTGGCCGCCTCCAGCGCGGCGACGATCCCAACGTGTCTGGTAGCCTTGAGGACCTGGTCCAGCGGCGTGGTGTAGCTGTCGATGGCCCCAAAGGCCAGCAGGACCAGCAGCGCGTCGATTCCACCGGAGTAGGCCTGGCCGTAGATGATTCGCAAGGCCGGCTCGCCGAAAGCCACGGCGCCGGCAAACAGCAGCGTGCCGGCTGTGCCGAGCAGGCGGGCGGACTGCCTGAGTATGTCCGCCGTCTGGGTGTGGTCGGCGTGCGAGGCGTCGATGTGAGCCACTCGCGGCAGCAGTGCCCCTGCAATCGGTCCGGAGATCAGGCGGACCGTCATCGCCAGCGAGAAGCACACCTGGAAGACGCTGATGTCGCCCCGGACCTTGATTTCCACGCCCGGGGCCAATCGGCCGATGAGCATCTGTGCCGCGAAGGGCAGGCAGAACAGGCCCAGGAAGGGGACGAAGTAAGGCAGTGCGGCCCCGGCGGCATCGAGCATGTCCCGCGGGCGCACGGCGGAGAATGCCACGGCCAAGTGAGACCGGCGGATGAGCAGGCGGACCCGCCAGGCCGCGACAGCCACGGCAAATGCGTAGCAGCCAGCCCAGGCCGCGAGGATCCAGACGATGTGATCCGCCGGCACACCGACCATCCAGGCGACGATGACAACCAGCAGCCTTGCCAGTTCCACCACTGGGCTTATGAGGATGGTCTCGCGCATCATCTCGAAGCCCACGACGACCATCGCGCATGCTCGCAGGGCGGTCATGCCCAGGACCCACGCGGCGGCGATGCGGACCTCGCCCGGCCCGATGCCCACGCGAGGATCGGCAATTGCCCCCGCAAAGGCCAGCAGCGCGCCCGCGCCGACGATGCCCAGCAGCACCTGGAGCGATACCCAGGTCGCGACGGATCGCCCGAGCGACTCATCGCCCGCCGCCCGCAGCCGGGCTATCGACCTCGATGCCGCGGTGCTGGCGATGCCCAGGTCGCACAGTCCGACAGTGATGCTGGCGACCGAATAGAGCCACACCACGCCGCCGTGGACGGCCCGCCCGTAAGCGTGGATCATCGCCAGGTTGGCCAGGAACAGGCAGATGTTCGCGGCCAGGCCGGAAAGCAGCAGGTGCGTGATGCCCGAGGCGAGCGTTCGCCCGCTTGCCTGCCGGTCGGCCAAATGCTGTCGAGTGTCTGTCATGGGCTGCGATTACTTCCGTGGGCTGGTCTCAGGCGCGCTGCCGTCGCCTGCCCGCGGCGACAACGACGCGCCAGTATCCCCGCCATCGCCGGCAAGATCAACGGCGGGCAGTTAAAGGCGCTCGACATAGATCTGCGGAGCACGGACTAATTGTTCTTGCGGACGTGATCTGCCGGGCCGATCAGGTCGAGCATGGCCGAGAGAATCCTGTCGTAACCGAGCCACGCGTTGTCTTCGACTCGGCGCGCGCGTGCGCCGAGCCGCTCGTCGTCGCTTTGTCCCGCCTGGCCGCTGGCTGCCTGGGCCAGTTTGTCCGCCAGGTCCGATGCATCTCCGGTTCGGAAGAACACGCCCAGATCGGGCGAACGGACGAGGTGGTCCATTGTGCCGTTGCCGGCCAGACAGGCGAACAGTCCCGTTCCCATCGCCGCCTGGACCGAGATGCTGCAATTGCCGAACAGGACGATGTCGGCCGCATTGTACAAGGCGTTCAGGCGGGTCTGGTCGGCGAAGTCGTGGCACACGAATCGCTCCGCGCATGGGCTCGCTGTGATCGCGCGGCGAATGTCCCGCGAGGTCGGCCCATCGTCCAGGCCGATTACCAGCGCCCGGATCGATGCCTCTCTGGCAATGGCCTGGCCAAGTCCGGCGACCATCGTTTGGAGCAGCCCGGCCTTGAAGCGAGTAAATCGCGAGGACATCGCGACGACCACCTCGCCGGGGGCCAGTCCCAGTTCGCGGCGGACGGCCCGACGCAGGGCGGGATCCCATCGCGTGATGCCTGGGTGAAAGCCCAGCGGCAGGACGACGGATTTGCCGGCGATCGCGTCTCGCTCGGGGCCGGGCCGGAACAGGCTAACCAGGATGCCCGGAGTCTCCGGCGTCACCCCGACGATCAACGTGCTGGCGCGGCACGCGGCGCGAACGGTCGAGCCTCGCAGCACTCGATATGCCAGGGCCCGCAGCCGCTGGTAAAGGGGGATATCCGGCTTGCGGAAATCGAACTCATACCACCCGGCGCACTCGCTGAATGTCGTCACCAGAGGGACGCCCGACAGGGCCGGGTCGCGCTCGATGCCCCGGCCAAAGTAGCGGGTAGGGCCGACCCACACGATCAATTCCGGCTGGAACTGCCGGACCGCCGGGACCGCCTTGCCGCTGAACAGGTAGAAATTCCACGGCAGGCGGAGGCATGGCACACGGCAGATCTCATAGCCGGGGTCCCTGGGCGGCTGGCTGCCGGCGCCACTCTCCCCGAGGCTGGCGCCGTCAAAAGACGCGACCACTCGCACTGTGTGCCCCATTCGCGGGAGAAGCTCGGCCAGGAGGTTCTCCAGGTACATCAGGCCGGGCCTGAAAAACGCAGAGACGATGACAATCCTCATTTGCTGTGCATCCTATCACTCGGCCCAAGGCACCTTCGCCTTAAGGCGGCCGGCAAGGCCGGGCCGCCCGAAAGCCCGATCAACCATGCAATGGTTCCACCGGGCAACGGTGGTATCTTACACGGATTACCCCGCCAGAACAAACACCCGAAGAGGCCGGAGGCCTGCTTGCCGCACGGCGCGTAACACGGTATTGACATCGCCCGGGGAGTCGGCCAGAATGGCCGCCTTAACGTATGGGCCGCAGGGCTCCCAATTCACGCAGGGCATGGATGGCGAACCAAGCACGGCAAGCAGAACCGCCCCTGGCATGTCCCGCGACCGCGGGCCAGGTGCCCGCGCGGGTGGCTGACTTCGCCGAGAAGATCGGGCGCATCCTGGACGAGCCGCAGTTGCGTGATCGACTGTCAACCGCGGCGACCCGCCGGGTGGCGGACGAGGGCGACATGGACCGGATTGCCCGGCGATTCCTCGATGGCGTCGGGAAACTGCTGGCAATGCGAGGCAAGCCGTAACCGGCGCCCGAAAGTGGAAGAACAAGTAGAATGACCAGCCAGAGAATGGTTCCTGAACCATCGGCCGCGGAAGACCTAGCCCCGTATTTTTCGGGTGAGAAGCTCTACGGAGATGACTTCACGCCTGAGCAGATTCAGCAGTGGTATGAGGACGAGAAGGAAGCTTGTACGGAGTTGAGAGCGGTCGGCGGACTGGGGAGGCAATACTGCTATCATGCCCTGAATCGGTATTACGCATTTCGGCATCTTACCGGCCGGCGGAACCTGCGGATTCTGGGACTTGGCGCCGCCAATGGCGACGAGCTTGTGCCGATTTCTCCAGTAGCCAGCCGGATGGCCATCGTCGAATCTTCGGAGGCTTTTGTCAGGCGGGACATATCCGGGGTTCCGGTGACATACGTCAGGCCGAGGCTTGACGGAGTTCTTCCGTTTCCGGACGGAAGTATCGACCTGGTGACGTGCTTTGGCGTCCTGCACCATATTCCCAACGTAACGGCGGTAATGCGTGAAGTTTGCCGCTGCATGAGCAAGGGCGGACAGATGCTGCTTCGTGAGCCGGTGTCCTGGATGGGGGACTGGCGCGGGCCGCGAAGGGGGCTGACTAAGCGGGAAAGGGGAATCCCGCAGGCGATCCTCCGTCGCATCGTCCTTGATGCTGGGCTGGCGATCCGGCGGGAAGAGGTCTGCATGTTCAGCCTCACGGGCATGGTCTTCAGCAAGCTGGGAGTCGCCCCCTACAACTCCAGGGCCATCGTGCTGCTGGACCGGGTTCTGTGTGCCCTGTCCCGCTGGAATATGACGTACCACCGCGTCAGGTTATGGCGCAAGTTTGCCCCCGGCTGCGTTAGCCTTGTTCTTGAAAAAGAGTGACCGCCCATGATACCGCTGATCAACGTTGCCCGCAGGATCAGGAGCTGGCTCAAGCAGTTGATAGGCCTGGACCTGCCGCATCACCTTCAGGTACGCCTCGGCAGGACTCATGTTCTGGGCAACCTCGGCGCCGACTGGTGTATCTGTCCTGACGGCCTGGGGCCTCAGAGCGTCCTGTATTCCTTCGGCGTAGGCATGGAAATATCGTTCGACCTGGCGATGATCGAGCGGTTCGGTCTGACGGTCCACGCCTTCGACCCGACGCCACGATCCATCGAGTGGCTCAAGCGGCAGCGCCTGCCCGACGGCTTCCTGTTCCATCCCTACGGGCTCGCCGCGGCTGACGGGGAACTGAAGTTGTACGCCCCCGAGAACCCCGCGCACGTGTCGTATTCCGTCATGCCTGAGCCGGGTTGGACCAGCAAGCCGATCGCGATGCCCGTCTACCGGCTCGACACGATCGCCGAAATGCTCGGGCATAGGAAGGTGGACGTGCTCAAGATTGACATTGAGGGGGCCGAGTATGAGGTGATCGAAGACCTTGCCCGCTCGAAGGTCGAGGTGTCGCAACTGCTCGTCGAGTTCCATCATATCCACAAGAGGGGCGTCAATAAGCGGGTCACTGCCGGGGCGATTCGGCAACTCAACGAGTTGGGCTACCGCGTGTTCCACATTTCCGTATCTGGAGCGGAGTACTCCTTCATACGGCAGTGAGGCTCAGGCCCTTTTGTCGGGGCATCCTGGGCGGCCGGTGGCAGAAGGCTCCGGTATAGTTCGTCGACCTCGGCAAGGTGCGAGGTGATCGAGAACCTGCTCTTGACCTCCTGGCGGGCGCGTCGGCCCATTTCCGCGCGGAGTGTGGGGCTTTCGATAAGCTCTATGGCGTTGCGGGCGAGGGCGTCGATGTCGCCGACAGGCACCAGCCTGGCGCTTGTGGGGTGGGTAAGCTCCTCCGGCACGCCGCCGCTGATGAAGCCGAGTACCGGCTTGCCTATGGCGGCGGCCTCCATCGGCACCCCGGGCAGCGGGTCTTCCCGCAGGGGCAGGTGGCAGACGATGTCCATCCCCGCCATCCAGGCCGCAACGTCGCTCTGCTGGCCGACCATGTGCATGCGCCCGGCGATCCCGAACCGTTCGATGCGTTGTTCCACGAGCCGGGCGTACTGCTCGTGCCCGCTGATGGGCCCGCCGACGATGACGTAGTGGAGCTTGTCGTATCCCAACTCGCCCAGCCGCTGGGCGAGGTCCAGAAACGGGAGGTGCCCCTTTATGTAAACGAGCTTGGAGACCATGCCGATGATCAGGGCGCCGGGCGGAACGTCCGGGCGGATTGGGGCGGCCTTGTCCGGGTCGAACACGTCGTAGTCCGGCCCGCCGTCGTAGAGCACGCGGATGTGCCGTCGCCGCCAGGAGCGGAAGACCTTGCGGTAGACCGCGCCGGACACGCAGGCAACCGCGCCGGACAGGGACGTTGCGATGGCTGCCAGTATGCCGTTCATCAGCGGCCAGTCGAGAATTGTCCGGACGAACACCACGCCCGGCACGCCCGCCAGCCTGGCGGCGATCAGGCCCTGGAAGTCCAGGATCTCGTTGACGTGGACCAGGTCTATCCGGTGCCGGCGGCACAGCCAGGCCACGCGGAGGATCGTCGGCGCCAGCCAGAACAGGTACTTCAGCACGTGCAGAGGGTCCGACAGCTTCCGCAGGTGCTGCCAGTAGATGATATGCACGTGTGCGCCGATCGCGCGGTAGTGCTCCGACAACTCCGACTCAGCCGGCAGGACGACGTGCGCATCGTGGCCACAGGCCAGCAGGTGGCGCACGATGATTACCTGGCAGCGCTCCGCGCCGCCCTGAAGGCTGTAACCTGTCGAGAAAAAACAAACTTTCATAGGAGTCCGGGCGCTTTCCCGGCCGTCGGGCGCCTGCCTTGCGGGCGCCGTCGCGGTCGAGTATCCTTTGCCCATGGTCAAGATATCCATAGTCATGCCGACATTCAACCAGGCGGCCTACATCCGCCGGGCGATCGACTCGGTCCTGTCGCAGAAGGGGGACTTCGAGCTGGAGCTGATCGTCGTCGACGGGGCCTCGACCGACTCGACGGTCGAGGTGCTCAAGAGCTACGGCCAGGCCGTCAGATGGATAAGCGAGCCGGACAGGGGGCAGTCCGACGCGCTGAACAAGGGCCTGGCGATGGCGGGCGGGCAGATCATGGGCTGGCTCAACAGCGACGACCTGTACGAGCCCGGCGCGCTGGCGGCGGTGGCGGAGGTCTTCGCCGCCGAGCCGGACACGCAGTGGGTGTACGGCAAGGTCCGTGTGATCGACCCGGCCGATCGGCAAGTGCGGCGATGGATCACCTTGTACAAGAACCTCCGCATGCGACATTTCAGCTACGCCAAGCTGCTGGCGGAGAACTGGATATCGCAGATGGGCGTCTTCTGGCGCCGCGGCGCCTGGGAGCAGGCCGGGCTTTTCCGCGTCGACCTGAACTGGGTAATGGACTACGAATACTGGCTGCGCCTGGGCGCCCGCTGGCCCGGGCGGTTCATCGACCGCTACCTGGGCTGCTTCCGCTGGTATCCAGTCAGCAAGTCCGGGGCCGACTTCAGGGGGCAGTTTGCCGAAGAGCTTGGCTTGGCAAAACAGGTTGCCGGTAACGGCTACCGATGGGCAATTCTGTGGCACCGTGTGCTGGCGGCCCGGACGGTGGCGATTTACTCGGTGATGCGAGCGGTCAACCGGCTGTGGGGACGTTGAGTGGGTGAGCGGGCTGGCCGTCAGTCCTGTTCCAGGCCGGGCGGCGGCTGGGTTGGCTGTGACTCGCCGGCCCCGGCCGGGGCCTGGGAGTCGCCGGCGGCTTTTCGGGCCAACTTGTTGTCCATCAGGGCGAGTTGCTCGGCAATG
>CAYOBS010000129.1:0-9348 GCA_964402305.1 uncultured Planctomycetaceae bacterium
TCGACTCCAATGTCGTTTTGCCGAATCGCGAGTCTTTATTGCGGATTGCGGATTGCGGATTGCGGATTTCCTTCTCCCAAAAGCCTTGGCCGAGGCAATCCGCAATCCGCAATCCGCAATCCGCAATCCGCAATGAACTCCAAGCGGTCAAACAATGGTATCATCTTGAAAAGGATATACTTAAGCACAGTCAGATAAAAATGTCAGTCACCGGGCGTTTTCACAAACAAACATTTCCGCCGCCCGGCCGGGGCCGCGGGGGCAGTTATCATCGGCCCCAGGCCCCGCTCGCTGAAGCGAACAGGCCGGCGGCAAATCATCCCAACCAAATCATCCCAACCACTTGACAGCCCCGCCGCCCGGGCTATCCTTAGCGGGTTGTGTTGACCGCGGAGTTTCTCCCCTTTCATGGTAGCGTAATGGACACACAGAACGTCAACGTCACGGTTGTGGGCCTTCAGTGGGGCGACGAGGGCAAAGGCAAGGTGGTCGACGCCCTTTCGAGCGTCTGCAAGTACGTCGTCCGCTTCTGCGGCGGCGCCAACGCCGGGCACACCGTCAACGTCGGCGGCGAGAAATACGCCCTGCACCTGATCCCATGCGGCGTGCTTCGCCCCGAAGTTCTCAACATCATCGGCAACGGCGTGGTCTTCGACCCGACCGTCGCCTGGCAGGAGATCGAGCACCTCCGCCGGCGCAACGTCCGCGTCGGGCCGGGGAACCTCCTGATAAGCGCCGCCGCCCACGTCGTCATGCCGTGGCACAAGATCGAGGACAAGGGCTCGGAAAGCTCCCTCGGCCAGGACAAGATCGGCACCACCGCCCGCGGCATAGGCCCGTGCTACGCCGACAAGGCCCGCCGCTCGACCGCCATCCGCGTGGCCGACCTGCTGAATGAGGCCGAACTGGGCGAGAAGATCCGCCGCATCGCCGATATCAAGAACCGCACTTTCGCCGCCCTTTACGGCAGCGAGCCGATGGACGTCGAGGCCATCGTCCAGGAGTTCCGCGACTACGGGCGAAAGCTCGCCGGCATGGTCGCCAATACCGGCGCGATTCTCCGCCGGGCCATCGCCGCGGGCGAGCCGATCCTCTTCGAGGGCGGACAGGGCAGCCTGCTGGACGTCGATCACGGCACGTACCCGTTCGTCACAAGTTCTTCCGTGACGGCCTGCGGCGTGCCCGCCGGGGCAGGGGTGCCGCCATCGGCAATAGGGCGAGTCGTGGGGCTGGTCAAGGCCTACACCACGCGAGTCGGCGCCGGGCCAATGCCCACCGAGCAGGACAACGCCGTCGGCAGCCGCATCCGCGAGCGGGGGCACGAATACGGCACCACCACGGGCAGGCCCAGACGCTGCGGATGGTTCGACGCTTTCGCCGTCAAGTACGCCGCGGACCTCTCCGGCGCCAACGAGTTGGCCCTGTCGCTGCTGGACGTGCTCAGCGGGCTGGACGAGTTGAAGATCTGCACCGGCTACCGCGCCGCTGGAGCGGCGGTACGGGACTTCGACCCCGCCGCCCTTCAAGGCGTTCAGTGCGTCTACGAAACAATGCCGGGCTGGAAGCAGGAAATATCCGACGCGCGGCGATTCGAGGACCTGCCCATCGAGGCACGCCGGTACGTCCAGGCCGTCGAGGGCCTCATCGCCAGGCCCGTGGGATTTATCGGCGTCGGGGCGGATCGCCAGGCAACCATCATCCACAACACGCGGGTCCGGGGCTTCAACGAATGAGCCGCGTCACGCCCCAAACCACTGCCGCCGCACATGCAAAGCTCGGGATCAGCGTCGAGCACATCCCGCGGTCGGTTGCCATCATCCTCGACGGCAACGGGCGCTGGGCCCATCAGCGCGGCCTGCCTCGCACGGCCGGGCACGCCGCCGGGGCCGAGGTCGTCCGAAAGATCGTAACCGAGGCCGCCCACCTCGGGATCGAGGCGCTTACGCTGTACAGCTTCTCCATCGAGAACTGGCACCGGCCGGCCGAGGAAGTCGCGGCCCTGATGAGCCTTTACGCCCGCTACCTGGCCCGCGAGCGGCAGACGATGTCGGAACACAACATCCGCTTCCGCCACATAGGCCGGCGCGAGGGCCTGCCCGACAGCGTGCTGCGCGAGATCGACGCCTCCACCGAAGCCACCGCCGACTGCACGGGCATGTACCTGTGCCTGGCCCTGAACTACGGCTCGCGCGTCGAGATGACCGACGCCATCCGCAACATCGCCAGATCCGTCGCCCAGGGCAAGCTCGCCCCCGACGACGTCGACGAGGACCTCATCTCCCGGTCGCTGGACACCCACGGCGTGCCAGACCCGGACCTGCTGATCCGAACATCCGGCGAACTGAGAATCAGCAACTTCCTGCTCTGGCAACTGTCCTACGCCGAGTTCTACGTCACCGACCTCTACTGGCCGGACTTCACCGAAGAAGAGTTCCACAAGGCCCTGCGCGACTACGCGGGAAGAAAACGCCGGTTCGGAGGGCTGGAGGCGGCGACGTAAAAGATGCTCCCATGGAATAGGTCCTATGGGACTTATGAGACCTATGAGACCTATAAGACCTATGAGACCTATAAGTCCTATAGGTCCTATGGCGCGCGTGCTATGGGTTCTGGAAAAGATGATCTCCATCACCCGCAACATCTCGATCGGCGAAGGCGAGATCCACCTGTCCTTCATCCGCGCCGGCGGTCCCGGCGGCCAGCACGTCAACAAGGTCTCCACGGCCGTGCAGTTGAGGTTCGACGCGCGAAACTCGCCAAGTCTGTCCGAAGCCGTCAAGGCCCGGCTGGGCAAACTCGCCGGCGCCCGCATGACCGACGACGGCACGTTGATCCTCGACGCACGCGAATCCCGCTCGCAGGCATCCAACCGCCAGGCCGCTCTCGAACGGCTCGTCGAGCTTATCCGCCAGGCCGCCAGGCCGCCAAAACGCCGCAAGCCCACCGCCCCCACCGCCGCGTCGCGGGCCAAACGCCTCGAAACCAAGCGAACCCGCTCCGACACCAAACGCCTCCGCCGCCGCCCGCCCGGCGAAGAATGACGCGAGGCCCGCCGAGCAAGCCCAAGCCCGGGGAAATCAAGCCTGAGAGCCAGCCTCGAGGCAGGCTCTTGTTCACGCTACTTGGTTTCATTCAGGCCGAAAAGGCAACCCGCCGCATCATCGACTTCCACCTCCAGTGCAAGGCATTCGATATTCTGTCCTTGGGCCTTTTTGTTGTGCAGTTCCTTGGATAGCGACGCGAGTTGGCGGTGCAGCGGGTTCTTGCCGTCGAATTCCGGAATTCCAATCGGTTCCATGACGGACGGCGCCCCAAAACCACGCCCAGCCGACGAGAAGGACTTCAGGAACTCCCTCACGGGCTTGGAGTTGATGATGGCACAAAGATAGTGGGCCTCATCCTCGCGCTCCGTGGGGAAGAGGGCGGTCGTGTCCGTCGCGATGATAGTCTTGTGGCCGAAGGGCGTCTTGTGCTGGGAAACCACCGCCGCCACAAGGTCGCCGGCCATCCGCTTCCAGACCACCCGGAAACGGGCCACGGTGTACGGACCGATCCCGAACATGGCGTAGAACTGCGTCCTCTCGGCCAGTTGGCGGACAGTCTTGGAACCCCGCGAGAGCAGGACATCCTTGAATCGAAGGAGATAGGAATATGTCAGGGGCCACTGCTGCTTCATACGGGCCTCGGGGAAAGGCTCGCAAGTCCGCGGGTCTTGGCTCATAAGCACGTACATGCCGGGAGTTGCCATCCAACGCTGTATGTCGCGCCCACAGACGGCCGGGAAGACCAGGTCCTTTTCGATCCGCTCTTGGACGGGTTGGATTGTTCGCTTGCCCCGGTCGTGCATGTTGCGGACGATGAGTTCGCCGTCCGCCATGACCTGCTCGACAGTGAGCCAGAAAACGCCGTAAGGGTCCGTACTTGCACCGCGGCGCGCCTTATACGGGTTATTCCCCTTGACCTTGACAAGCCCGCTTTGTTTCTCGGAGAGAGTCTGCCAAGACCCGGTGGGTTTTCCGATTGGGCGTGCCAGGAGGCGTTGCTTCTTCAACAGGGGCAATGCGTCAGACAGGCGCATGTTGGTTGGGATCTTGCCGACGCCCTTCTTCCGTGTCCAGAGGTAATAGGGTACAGGGGGCTTGGTGGGCTTGCCTTTCTCGACCACGATCATGGCGGTCTTGTTGGCCGCCCCCTCAAATGGCTGGACGGTAACCAGATCGTGGGCTTTCAGTACCTTGTAGTCCCCATGTACCCCCAGCGAGAACCGCCTGAATCCCTCGCCCGCTCCCTTGGACTTGAATACCTCCTGGGTGATGAGGAACGCGAGTTTACCGCCTTTCTCAAGGTAATTGTCGATGCAGGCGGCCGTGAAGAGCATGGAGAAGTCCTTCTCCCCGCCGCCCAGACGGGCGGCGTGGCCCTTCAGGGAGAACAGCCCGTACTTCTGCCAGAGCGGGAGAGTTGCCTCACGGTACTCCTTTGAGAGGTAGCCCCAGCGGACCCAAGGAGGGTTGCCAACGACGTAATCGAACTTGCCCGCGATGACGGGGGCGGAGGCGTTCTTGAGCAGCCGAGCCCATATCCCATTCTTCCCGGCTTTCTCAAGTTCAAGGATTTCGCCGTAGAAGGCGAGGACCTCCGGTTCGTGGGGCGGGAAGACCATGCCCACCTCCCGCAGGCGGGCTAACGCCTGCTCGGGGGAGTAGTCGGCCTTGACCATCTCCTCAACCAAGGGGGCGACGGTCTTCAGCCAGAACCCGCCCCCCAAGTAGAAGGACGGCACGTGGAAGACCCGCGCGGCAGTCCGCATCTGCGCCGTGTCCCCCCCGAACTCCAGGCTGAAGTGGTTTCTCGCTCCCGGCCAGAGGACCGAGTCGGCCAGGTAGACCGGGATTTCCATCGATATGACGTGGTCCACCAACTCCCCCATGGCAAACAGGTAGTTGGTTCGCGCGGCAAGGACGGCCAGAGGATTCAGGTCGAACCCCCAGACGTTTTTCAGGATACCATGGGCAACAAAGGCCCTTTGGACGCCGTTATTCCTGGCAAACTCACGGGCCTTGCGTATCGCCATCACCAGGAAAGTCCCCGAACCGCAGGCGGGGTCGAGGAACCGGCGTTGCGTGTTTCCGTCGTAACCGGATTCCTCGATGACCAGTTCCGCCAGCCAATCCGGCGTGTAGTATTCACCGAGATTGTGCCGTACCTCCGCGGGGACGAGATACTGATATAGCCTCTTGAGAAGGTCCCGGCGGGATTCCGGGGCAATCTCGGCCGTTGCCGGCTCAAACTCCGCCAGAGCTCTTGCGATCTCCCGAATAGACTCCTCAACGCGTGGCGAAAAGGCATCCAGATACCAGCGGAAGAAGTCGCCTTCCAGGAAGTTGGTGATCCTTCTTCGGGCATAAACGCCCCCGCTTTCGATGTCATTCAGTTTGTCCAGGAGGGCTTGGTGGTCGGCGTGTGCCAGGTCGTCGGAGAAGGACGATTTGATGGAGTTCTCGGAAAGTGAAAGCAGTTCGGCGGCAATCAGCTTCATCAGAAATACGAAGTACGTGTGAACCGAGAACAGCAACTTCTGAAAATCAGCCTTGCCCTCGAAACGGTAGGTTTTCGCCAGCGTCGCCGCCGGTTTGGCGGGGTTCCCCATGAAGTGCTCGCCGTACACGATCCCAAATAGCCTTTGCCATTCCTGAAACAAAACCGCCGCCCTTGGGCTACTGGTCCAGTTCTCCATGGCGTCGCATAGGGCGGAGACTGCCTCGCGCGCCAGATTCCCTTCGGGGCCGAAAACGTCGGCCAGGTCGTGCGCCGTCAGAAGCCTGCGGGACAGTGCGCGGAGGTATGTCAGCAATGTTCGGGCGGATTGCTGGTCGAAACCGTAAGGTCCGATCCTGGTGAAATCGCTCCGATCAAGGCCCGCTTTCGCTTTGGCCTTCTCCCCCCGGTAGCGAACGAAGAATATCCTTTCCCCGTCAAAACCTATGCCGACAAGCTTCGGATCGAACAGAAACAGAGCGTCCTTTCTTGCCTCGGCCTCTCCGCGAATGTAATCCACGAGTTGATTGAAGGCGTGCTCAACCGCCGCCGGGGATTCAAATGCGGCAGGCGCTTCGTATTCGATGATCACCTGTCCGTGGATCGCGTCGGACCGCCCCGAGCGGTAGATCGACTTCTCCCCCGGCACCGAAACTGTCTTCTCGTACTGAGCTTGGGAAGCTATCCCAAGACCGGCCTTCAGAGGTTCCAAAGCCTTCTCAAAACCGATTCGAAGATCCTCTTCCGTCTTGGCGAGCCTCATGATCTGCTTCGCCGAGGCAACAAGTTTGTCCGCCACGCGAAGGATGGAGTCTTCCGCTTCAATGATCGGGAGAAAATCTTGGCGCTCTTCCATGAGATAATCCCTTTTCACCTCAGCCTTCAGGTCAGGGCAGCCCGGATCGGCCCAAGACCGGCATCGGGCGCGACAAACCGAACTGCGACCTGACCCGATCCACGGTACGGGCGACGGCGCCTCGCGTCAAGGGGCTGCCCTCTGTCTCTTGGGCCTTCTGTGCCACAAACGCGAAACATCCTTCTTTTGGCTCTTCCGGCGGCCTGGAATTGGCTGCGGAGGCGGACAGGGACACAAGGAAAGGAAAAAGGACCATGAAGGCATGCCCTCACGGGCACGCAACAGGCGGCACTGCGCATGCCGGCGGGCGGATAGTGACATCCGCCCGCCGGCGCGCAGGGTTTGGCGATGGGAGAGCCCCAGGCCGCTCGCGGCGGCGACTTGGCTCAGGCAACGGTGTACATGCTGCCCTTTGTTCCCACGATCTTCTGCCTCTTGAGCTTGCCAGCCTTGAGCATCTTATTGAGCGTGTTGTCGGCCCGGCCTGTGCGTCCGGCGGCCATCCACGTCTTGTTGATGTCAGACGAGATAGCGCCCTTGCCCGCGACAAGCCCGAGGATGAACTGCTCGGCGGTCTGATCGTACTTTTTGCGTTTGCGGGCGCCCTTGGCCTTGGCGGGCGCGGGGGCCTTCTTCGCCGCCTTCTTCGCCGCCTTCCCGGACCCCACGGCGTACACGCCGCGCGAGACCTTCCTGTACCCGCCCTTGCGGATGACCTTCAGGATGGGATTGTAGATCGTCTCGGCCACAGTCCGATATCCGGCGGCGATGACGGCCTTTTCTATGGCGGCGGTGCTCATTCCGCCCGGCGCCTTGGCCATGACCTGCTGAATGTACTGTTTCAGCGGCTTGCGGCCGGCGCGGGCGGTCCTGGGCTTGCGGCCGGCGCGGGTGGCCCTGGGTTTGCGGCCGGGCTTTGGGCCCGGTTTTCGGCCGGCCTTCCTGGTAGTTTTCACCGCCAACCCCTCTAGTTCCGCTATCTCCCGGCCCAGCCTGTCTCGCTGCGCCTTGAGTGCCTCGACCCTGGCGATGCGGCGATCGAGTTCCTTCTTCAATGTCTCAATAGGAATGTTGGATAGTTTCGGCCGTGGCATATTCGTTTCCTTTCAAAGGTATAAGATGGGGAGCATGATAATCCGGCATGAACAGGTATGCAAGCTTTTATGTGAAGTCTTTCTGTCTTTCTTTTTGTAAAGATTTCTGTCAAGGAATTCCATCAGCGAGTTGGCGATAGCGCGAGGCTGCCGAGGCATGACGTTCGGCTTAGAGACGTGGTCCTGAAGGCAGAAGAACATTTTCAGGTCGAATCGGGCGCGGGGGGGGGCTTCAGTTGACCGGGGTGAGATCTTTTTACAAATACCACATCCCGGCCGGGAGTGTGAATCAATGCTTTATTTCTCTTGCGGCGGCGGCTGGATGGACTGCCAGAGGCGGGCAGCCCAATCGACGCCTGCTTGCCTGGTCGCCTGGGCGACGGCCGGGGCATCCGCCTGGGCGGGCGGCGTCTGCCGGGCCTCGCCCGGGGCGTAGCCCGAGGGCTGGGGGGCGTAGTATTGATTGACGTAGGCCCGCGTGTCGCGGGCGGGGTCGATACCCGCGCGGTCATCGGCGCGCGTTACGGCGCGGCCGGTGCGGTCAGCCTGGTCGCCGCGGTCGGCATTTTTGTTGGAAAATGATTCGGCCAAATCACCGGCGACGGCCGCCACGGCCACGACCGCCTGGTGCGCATAGCCAATGAGGTCGGGGCTGTCCTTTTGCCGTCCGAGGTGGTAGCCGCCCAGGAATACGCCGATCAGCAGAGCTAATCCTATAATTCGCCGCATGTTATCCAATGCCTCCAGTGCGTCCCATCCGGCCGGGCCTTTCGTTTCGCTACTGGCCGGCCGCCCATTGGGACTTCCACTGGAAAGCTACGATTCATTCTATCGTCGGCCAAATCCAAGTGTGGCTTTTTCTGCGCAAAAACGAATTTTCTCCGCCGGTCAAACTGGACACGGATGTGCTATTTTCCCAGGTTTGCTGATTAAGTGACCCCTCCCGGCTGCCGAAGAAACGATGGAGCTACCCGGTGCCGGGTGTTTGGCGGCAATTGCCGCTCTTGGCAAAGAGCAGGGGCCGGCACGCAATGCCGCGTAGGCAAAGGTATAGGACTATGTACAGGGAATACTACCGGCTTCAGGAAGAACCTTTCACCATCACCCCGGATCCGCGGTACCTGTACCTGACCGAGCAGCATCGCGAGGCGATGAACCACCTGCTCTACGGAGTACGCCAGCGCAAGGGGTTTATCTGCCTGACCGGCGAGGTCGGAGCTGGCAAGACCACGCTCTGCCGGGCGCTGCTCAAGGAACTGGGCGACACCTGCCAGACCGCCCTGATCCTCAACCCCATGCTGACCGAAACGCAGATGATCCGCGCGATCGTCGAGGAATTCGGCATCCGCACCAATCGCAAGGATCGCCTGGGGTACCTCCAGTTGCTCAACGAGTTCCTGCTGCGCATCAGTTCTTACGGCCGGGATGCGGTGTTGATAATTGACGAGGCCCAGGACATGACAATCCAGTGCCTGGAGATGGTCCGCCTGCTGAGCAACCTCGAGACGGAGCGTCAGAAGCTGCTCCAGATCGTCCTGGTTGGCCAGCCGGAGTTGCGCACGACGCTGCACAACCCTGCCCTGCGGCAGTTGGCCCAGCGGATAACCGTCCGGTATCACCTCAAGACGATGTCCGCGGAGGACACAGCCGGCTATATCCGCCACCGCTTGAAGGTCGCGGGGCAGGACGACAGCGACCAGAATGCGGTTCGTTTCGATTACGGTGCGGTCCGCGAGATATTCCGATACTCCAACGGCACGCCGCGAATGATAAACGCCATCAGCGACAAGGCCCTGCTGGCGGGGTACGTTTACAGGACCACGACCATCGACCGCGGGATAGTCCAGGTGGCGCTTAACG
>CAYOBS010000130.1:0-9323 GCA_964402305.1 uncultured Planctomycetaceae bacterium
CTCGCGGAGCGTTCGTAGTGCCGCCGTAAGGCGGTATGTTTCTCTGCACTGGCCGGCGCAAGCGATTCATTCAGAATGCTTGTCAACTGCCCGTCGACACGCAGGCTTCGCAAACCGCGGCACCCGCGCAGACGCGCGTATATGGAGTGCGGCGGCGCAGACGCCGCTTTGGCTTCCGGCGGCTCGTTTGCACGCGGGAAAATAGTGGTGTCCCCAGGTTTCCAGCTTCCGTCACTTTCTGTTGAGCGCCCACGCGATGTCGAAGATCAGCGGCTTGTCCGGGTGGATATCTCTAAAGAATTGTTGCCATTTCAGGTAGGCCGCCCTGTCGATCTTTGACAGTGAGAATTCCTGCTGAACGCTCGTACGGTAAGGTTTGATCTCCCTCTCGTACCACGCACCATACTGGCTGTGACGTTTGATGGTCTTCATTAGTATGCTGTCGAGGGGTACATGAAGGAAAGGCACTAACCGGATCCCGGTTTCCTGATCCGGCTTTCCCGCCCAGTCGATGTACACCTTGAAGAAGACGTTCACAGGCTTCTGAGCCTGGCCATAGGTTGGGGCGGTGCCCCTGGACGTCTTGAAGTCGGCGATGATCTTCTCGACGAACTTGGCATGCAAGTCGTCGAACTGCGTACGGTCTCGCACCTCCCTGAGCTGCGGATCAATGTTCACCATCAACTTCTGGAACTTGACGACACCGCGTTTCTCCAAGACGCGACCAATGGAGGGATTGTAGCTCATGAATGCCATGACTTTCGTCACGGCGGTCTTCTCTTCGCGTAAGAGTTTTTGGATATACTTGTCCATGTCGGATCGAAGTATCGGCTAATTCAGAGTCGTTGTCAACTCCACGTCCCGAAATACAAAAAATGCTTGATAAACGCCGCGAGAAGATCGTACAATTACATGACTGACCGGTCAGTCAGGAGCGTAGTAGATTTATTCCGCCCCCGGCCGGTCTGGGTGTGGGCGAGCAAGAGGATCGAGATTATGGATACAGAACTGGTCGAAAGCAGGCGAAAGGCCATCTTGGACGCGGCAATGGCGCTGTTCGATCGTCAGGGCTATGCCTCGACGACCATCGACGAAGTCGCCGCCGCGGCCGGGATATCCAAGGGCAGTATTTACAACTACTTCGAGAGCAAACAGGACCTCTTCACTCAGCTTTTCAACCAGGCCATCCTCCAGGATGAGGCCGACGTTGACGCCCTGTTGGCTGGGCCGATGTCCGCGGGGCGCAAGCTCTGCATGATGCTGGACTACTGGTACCGGGGGGTCGCGACGGACCTCAAGATCGGGCGGCTTACCCTGGAGTTCTGGGCCACCGCCGCCCGCGATACCCGCAATGGCGCTCTGGCGGAGAACCTCCACGCCGCGTACGAGCGATGGCTAGGCCGGATCAGCCGAATTATCCGCGAAGGCGTCGAAAAAGGCGAAGTGGACCGCACCGTCAGCCCTGCCGACCACGCCACCCTGTTCCTGGGCCTCCTCCACGGGCTGATGCTCCACGCGATCCTCGGCATCGGCTCGCGGGTGGATGAGAGGTTCCTGGCATCCATGAAGCAATCCGTTCTTGGCGGGCTGGGCATCCGGCCAGTCCCGGACGCCGTGCAGGAGTAATCGTATGCGTATGAGTGTATGCGAACATATGGATGCAGGGCAGGCTATGCTGGAAACCCAATTGAGGATTGTCCCGGCGCGCCGGGATGGATTGCGGATTTCCTTTTTCTCCCGGCGCGCGGGCAAGGTGCTTGGCGGGCTGATTGCCGCGGTGTTGGTCCTGCTGGCCGGGGCGTTCGTCGTGGTCGTCGCGGTGATACCCAAGCCGGAAAAGACCAACCAGCCGCAGGACATCCCAGCCGTCAACGTCAGCGTCCTTCACATCGTCCCGGTCAGGAACTTCAAGGACGCCTTCACCATTCCCGGCTCGATCGAGCCCAACAGCGTGGTGCGTGTGTCGGCCGAGGTGCCCGGGCGGATCGAACAGATCACCGGTCTGGAGGGCCGGGCCGTAAAGGCGGGCGACAAGCTGGCCGAACTCAACACCGAGCTTCTCAAGGCCTCGCTCGACCAGGCCAGGGCGTCGATGGACTTCGACGCCCGGGAGCTTCTGCGGGTCAAGGACCTGCTGGACCGCGGCGGCGCCACGAGCATGGAGCACGACCAGGCCCGCGCCAAGGCCGACGCGTCGAAGGCAATGTTCGACGCCGCCAGGGCCCAGCTCGACCGCGCGGTGATCCACGCTCCGACCTCCGGCGTGCTCAACAAGGTGCCCGTGGAAAAGGGCGAGTACGTCACGCCCGGGGCGGTCGTAGCCGAGATCGTCGAGACCGACCCCGTCCTGGTGGTCGTCGAAGTGCCCGAGCGCGACATGAGATTCATCCACGTCGGGCAGACCGAGACGATCTTCGCCGACGCGCTGGGCGGCAAAGAGTTCACCGGGCGAATCCACTACATAAGCGCCGTGGCCGACCCGGCCTCGCGGACCACGCGGGTCGAGTTGGTCGTCCCGAACGGCGACGGCGAGCTAAAGAGCGGGCAGATCGTCACCGTCCACATGGAGCGGCAGACGATCCCCGACGCGATCATGATCCCCCTCAGTGCCGCCATCTCGCTGGAGGTCGGCTACCAGGTGTACGTGGTGGAAAAGGGCCTGGCACAGCCCAGGGCCGTAAAGATCGGCGTGCTCAAGGGTCGCGACGTGCAGGTGGTTTCCGGCCTGGCTGCCGGGGATGACGTGATTGTCCGCGGGCATTACTACGTCGGCCCGGGCCAGGCGGTGAAGGTCGTCGGACAGGGCGACGAGGTCGAGCCCGCAAAGCCCGGCGCGGCCCCCGCGACGAAGCCGGCGACTCGCCCTGACACCCAGCCCACGACCAATTCGGCCGGAGGAGGCAGGCCGTGATTCTCACCGACGTCTCAATCCGCAACCGCACGACAGTCTTCGTGCTGATCTTCCTGATCACCGTGGTCGGGGCGTGGTGCTATCACACACTGCCGCTGGAGGCCGCGCCGGACGTCCAGACGCCCTTCATCGTCGTCTCGACCGTTTACGAGGGCGTCAGCCCCGCCGACGTGGAAAGCGCGGTGACCAACAAGATCGAGACGCAGTTGACGGGCCTCAAGGGCGTCAAGGAGGTTCGCTCGGCCAGTGATGAGGGCATTTCGATCATCACGATCGAGTTCCTGCCGAACGTGAAGGTCGACGCGGCCATGCAGTACGTCCGCGACAAGCTCGACCTTGCCAGGCGGGACCTTCCGACCGACATCGAGGCGCCGACGCTGACGGAGTTCAACATCGCCGACATGCCGATCTTGATGGTCAACATTTCCGGCCCCATTTCCCCGTGGCGGCTCAAGCTGATCGGAGACGACCTCGAGGACGCCATCGAGGAGCGGATTCCCGAGGTGCTCAACGTGGACGTCCTGGGCGGGCTGGAGCGGGAGATCCGCCTGGAGATGCTCGCCGACCGCGTGGCGATGTACCGCCTGAGCATCCCGGAACTGGTCGGGCTGGTTCCGTCGGAGCACGTGAACATCTCCGCGGGCGGGCTGGAAACGTCCGGCATGAAGTTCAACGTCCGCGTGCCGGGCGAGGTCCATGACCCCGGCGACATCGACGGGTTCATGCTGGCCACCCGCAACGGCAAGCCCATCTACCTCACCGACGTCGCGCAGGTTCGCGACACGTTCAAGGACCGCACGAGCTTCTCGCGCCTCGACGGGGCCGAGAGCATCACCATCAGCGTCCAGAAGCGAATCGGCGCCAACATCGTCGACATCGTCGACAAAGTGAATGCCATCCTCGCCGAGGCCCGCAAGATCGCCCCCAAGGGCGTGAAGTTCGAGGTAACGCTCGATCAGTCCGAGCAGATCCGGATGATGAACGCGGACCTGGAGAACAACATCCTCTCGGGGCTGATCCTCGTGGTGGGCGTGCTGATGCTGTTCATGGGCCTGCGAAGCAGCCTCATCGTCGGCCTGGCGATCCCGCTGAGCATGCTGCTGAGCTTCGTGGTGCTTAAGTTGCTCGGCTACACGCTGAACATGATCGTGCTGTTCAGCCTTATCCTGGCGCTGGGGATGCTGGTGGACAACGCCATCGTCATCGTCGAGAACATCTACCGGCACATGAGCCTGGGCCTGCCGAGGATCGAGGCCGCCATGAAGGGCACCGGCGAGGTGGCCTGGCCGGTGATAAGCTCGACGGCGACCACGGTGGCCGCGTTCGCGCCGCTGCTGTTCTGGCCGGGAATCATGGGCGACTTCATGAAGTACCTGCCCATCACGCTGATAATCACCCTGACCAGCAGCCTGCTTGTGGCGCTGGTGATCAGCCCCGTGCTCTGCTCGATGATCTCCGGCGGCAAACGCATCGAGCGACAGGCCGGCCGGCACCATCCGGTAATCGCCGCCTACAGGGCCGTGCTGAAGTTCTCGCTGGAGCACTGGTGGGCGACGCTGGCCTCCACGGTGCTGCTGCTGGCGGGCATGGTAATCTGCTACGCCAAGTGGGGCTACGGCGTGGAGTTCTTCCCCGACATCGACCCGCGATACGGCGTGATCAACATCCGAAGCCCGCAGGGCACGAGCATCGAGGAGTCCGACCGCCTGGCCAAGGCAATCGAGCGGCGACTGCTGCCCTACCGCAAGGACCTCAAGCACCTCGTCAGCAACGTCGGCGCCTCCGGCAGCACCGACCCTATGAGTTCCGACACCGGCGGGCCTCACATCGCAAACCTCACGCTGGTCTTCCCGGAGTTCGAGGACCGCATGCTGGCCGGGCAGAACTCCGGCGAGGCGATCAAGAAGATCCGCGCCGACCTGACCGACATCGCCGGCGCGGAGGTCAAGGTCGAGAAGCAGAAGGAAGGCCCGCCGACCGGCGCGGCCGTGACCGCGCGATTCATCGGCAAGGACAACGCCAAGCTCCAGCAGGCCAGCGAGGCCGCCCGCCTGGCCCTGGCCAATAACCCCGTGCCAGGGCTGGTCAACCTCCGCAGCGACTGGGTCGCGACGCGCCCGGAACTGGCGTTCCACGTCGACCGCCGCAGGGCCGTGCTGCAAGGTGTGAGCGCGGCGGTCATCGGCAACTTCCTCAAGACCGCCCTGTTCGGGCGAGAGGTGGGCATCTACCGCCAACTCACCGACGAATACGACATCACCCTGCGCCTGCCGCTGAACCAGCGCGAGCATCTGGAGGACTTGCTTCGTCTGCGGATTCCCAGCAACGACGGCACGCCCGTTCCGCTCAGCAGCCTCGGCGAGTTCGTCTATACCGGCGGGATGGGCACTATCCGCCACGTCGACGCCAAGCCCGCAATCACGCTGACCGCCGACGCCGAGGGCCGCGAGGGCAACGAGGTGCTCGCCGACGTCCAGAAGATCCTGGACAAGCTCCCCCTTCCCGGCGGCGTGGAAATCCGCTACGCCGGCGAAAAGGAGGAAGAGGACGAGGGCACGGCCTTCCTGTTCAAGGCGTTCCTGGTGGCCCTCGGCCTGATCGTCGTCATCCTGATCATGCAGTTCAACACGTTCTCGGTCCCGTTGATCATCATGAGCACCATCGTGCTGAGCCTCATCGGCGTGCTGGCGGGCTTGCTGATCTGCCGCATGCCCTTCGGCAAAATCATGACCGGCGTGGGCGTCATAAGCCTGGCCGGCGTGGTGGTCAATAACGCCATCGTCCTGCTGGACTACACCCGCCTGCTCCAGCGGCGGGGCAAGGGGGTCGTCGAGGCCGCCATCGAGGCCGGCGCCACGCGCCTGCGCCCCGTCTTCCTGACGGCCATAACCACGCTGCTGGGCCTGGTGCCCATGGCCGTGGGGGTCAGCTTCGACTTCACCAAGCTGCGCATGGCCTGGTACAGCGAGTCCAGCCAGTGGTGGGCGTCGATGGCGATAGCCGTGATTTTCGGCCTGGGCTTCGCGACAATCCTCACGCTGGTGGTCGTGCCCACGCTGTATGTGGTGCTCTACCGCGCCGCGGCCGCCGTGGGCCTGGGCGGCCTGCACCGCCCCGGCGATGATGAACTTGCCGCCAAGCCGGTAATGGAAGACTTCTGACAGCGGTAGCCAGTAGCCGGTAGCCGAGGATGTCCGATAATTCCCTTTGGATGTACAGGGGTAACAGATACGGAAGAAACAGCAGGATTTCTCGCAGAGGGCGCTGAGAACGCAGAGAGGAGAAGAAGACCCCCTTTGGGTCGCTTGATTTCCAAGGACTGAACGCATGGCTATTGAGGAAACAGGCGGCCCGCCTGTTTCCTCAATAGCCATGCAGTCGCACTGCCGTGTACAGTAGCGGTAGGAGGCCTCGGCCCGGCGGCAGCCTCCCCCTCTGCGCCTCTCTGCGACCTCTGCGCGAAATCCTGCCGTTTCTTCCCCTGCATCCCCTGCATCCCTGCTAAAATCGCCCCATGCATAAGCTGTATTTCATCATCGGCTGCACCGCAAGCGGCAAAGGCTCGCTGGGGCGTGAGCTGGCTCGCAGGCTGGGCGGGCAGATCGTCAGCGTCGACTCGATGAAGATCTACCGCCGCATGGACATCGGCACGGCCAAGTGCTCCCCTGCCATTCGGGCCGAGATACCGCACCACTGCATCGACATAGTCGAGCCGTCGGAGAGCTTCTCGGTCGCCCAGTTCGTCGAGCACGCCGACAGGGCCATCGGCGAGATCGCCGCCGCCGGGTCAGTGGCCTTGGCCGTAGGGGGCACCAGCCTGTACATCAAGGCACTGTCCGAGGGCCTGTTCGAGGGCCCATCCGCCGACGAGCAGGCACGCCGGAATCTGCGGGCCAGAGCTGCCGCCGAAGGCCTGGCTGCCCTTCATGCGGAACTGGCCGCCGTGGACCCGGAGGCGGCGGCGCGGATACATCCCAACGACGAGCGGCGGATCGTCCGGGCGCTGGAGGTCTACCACGCCACCGGCACGCCCATTACCGCCCTTCAGCGCCAGTGGGACAGCGGGGCACGGCGATACGAGGCCGTGTTCATCGGCCTGAGGCGCGACAAGGCCGACCAGGCCCGGCGGATCAACCTGCGGGCCAAGATGATGCTCGACGCCGGCCTGGCCGATGAGGTCGCGGCGCTGCTGGCCGGGCCGGGAGGCCTCAGCGCCCAGGCTGCCCAGGCCGTCGGATACGCCGAAATGATCGACTACCTTAAGGGCCTATGCTCCCTCGACGAGGCGGTCGAGCGAATCAAGATCAACACCCGCCGGCTTGCCAAGAAGCAGCGGACCTGGCACCGCCGATTCGCCGGCGTAACGTGGTTCGACGCGGAGCCCGACGAAACGGCGGAAGACATCGCCAAACGGGTGATCGAGACGGTCGCGAAATGACGCGAAGAAAAGAAGATTTCAACGCAGAGATCGCGGAGAACGCAGAGAAGAGAATAGAAGAGAAGGAGGGAGTAGTCGTTAGTAAACGTAAGGTTAACAATGCAAAACGATAACACCCAATTCGAGCAATGGATGGACCTGGCCCTGGACCAGGCCGCGGCGGCCGAGGCAGCCGGCGACGTGCCAATCGGCGCGGTGATTGTGCGCTGCGACCCGGCCGGCGCCGGGCGGATAATCGCGGCCGCCCACAACCGCCGGATCCTCGACGCCGACCCCACGGCCCACGCGGAGATGCTCGCCATCCGCGCCGCGGCGGCGGCCCTGGGGGACTGGCGCCTTGCCGGCTGCACGATGGTGGTCACGCTTGAGCCTTGCTGCATGTGCGCCGGGGCGATCATCCTTGCCCGGCTGGACAGGCTGGTTTACGGCGCGCCGGACGCCAAGGCGGGCGCGGTGGACACGCTTTACCGCATCTGCTCCGACGAGCGGCTCAACCACCGGGTTGATACTGTCGGCGGCGTCCGCGCAGGCCAGTGCGGCGCCATGCTTACGGAGTTCTTCCGCAGGCAGCGCGCGATGGGCAAGAAGTAAGAAGTAAGAAGTAAGAAGTAGGAAGTCAGAAGTCAGAAGTAAGAACTGGACTTTTGCAAAGTCATGATAAACCCAAATGAGCCTTGATGCGATCACAACTCCAGTCGTCCGTCCGCATACGCTCCAGCGCCCAGGTCAGCGTTTGGCTCAGCGTGTGTCGCATCACCGCCATGCAAGCTTGCCCGATGGTCGTCAGGCGTTCCAGTGCCCACGCACTCGCACGGCTCTGCCGCAATTGACGCATCAACACGCTGTGCGCCAGGAAGACCATGTACAGGTGGCGGGTCTGCCCCTGGCCGTTCCTGAGCTGACAGTCGCCCATGCCCAAATGCTGCTTGCCGTCCCGATGGAAGCACTCGGTGCCACGCCAGCGGCGACGATACACGCGAAGTATCCGGCTGACTTCCCAGTAGGTACGATTGCAGACCAATATCTTGCGGGCCTTGGTGTCCTTGCGACTGGCCCACAGAATCACGATCCGGACGGGATGATCCACGTCCGGAATATGAATGCTCTTTGTGAAATACCACTGCCGGTCGTCTCCAATGTCCACGGGCTTGCGGAACTCCGGCCCGATCTGTGCGGCCAGTTCCTCGGCCTTGAGGCTCTGGCCCCGGAAAATGACCTTGCGGTTGAACTTCAGATCGCCCACATAGCCCCGCCCGTGTGCGTGGATATGGTTGAGATTGGCCGCGTGGGTGAACCAGGAATCGAAGGTGAAATCCCCGGGAATCTTCTGGGCGATAACCCAGTCCACCAGTTCCCGAAAGAATTCGTTGTGGTCGTGGAAGGCGATATCCCGTCGCTCGCATTCCTCCCGCTTGACGAAGCGGCGGAACTCCAGCGGGTAGTGCTTGCCGCCGGTGCAGACATAGTTGACGATCAGATAGTCGTGGGCGATCTTGTACCGCTCCTCGGCGTGGTCCCAGAAGTAGCCGGCATCCTCGATCAGCTTGCCGCTGTGGTCGATCAGGACGTTGTCGAGAGGAATGACTCCCTGCTCGCTGTATCGCGTGGATGGGTCTTTCTGAAGCCAGTCCAGGCGGAGTTGGTTGAGCCGCCGTGCATCCCAGTCCACCTCGGTGAGCCACCGGTTCAGGCAGGACTGGTCGGCGGTGTCGACGAACTCGCGGTTGATGGCCGAGACGTTCTTGCGGGCGGCCACCAAGAGGCCTGTGAGGTACTCGGCGAAGTGAACCCGTTCTGGCTCGTTGGCGAACACGTGGCCGAACTGGGCCATCGCTTCCTTGACGATGGTCGGAAACTCGACGATTGCTGGCATAGTCAGGTCCTCCTTGACCCGAAAACGGCAGTCTGTCGTCAAGATTCATCGTCAAAATGCCCATAAATGGCTTACAAAAATAAAGAATGCAAAAGTCCAGT
>CAYOBS010000131.1:0-9314 GCA_964402305.1 uncultured Planctomycetaceae bacterium
CCGCAATCCGCAATTGGGTTGCGGGCGAAGCCCGCGCCAGGTTCTCTGCGTGCTCTGCGTTGAACCGCTTCTTCTTCGCCACGCTTCTTCTTTGCCGTCGTTGACACGTCCGGCCTGCCGCCATACCATCGGCACGCGAAGGAGAATCCCATGGCCGCCAAGAAAGCCGCGCCCGGCTGCGCCGGGGCGTCGTCCGGATCCAAAAAGTCATGGCAGGGCCGGCTGACAGCCGACGCCGACGCCGCGACGGCCCAGTTCGTCGCCTCGCTGGACGTCGACCGCGCCCTGTGGAAGTACGACATCATCGGCTCGATCATGCACGCGCAGATGCTCGGCGAGGTCGGCATCATCACCAAACGCGAGCTGGCGACCATCCGCCGCGGACTCATGGGCATCGCCGCCGACCTCGCCGCCGACAGGCTCGACATGCCCGCCGAGCTCGAGGACATCCACATGGTCATCGAGGACGCACTCATCCGGCGAGGCGGCGAGCCCGGGCGCAAACTCCACACCGGACGCAGCCGCAACGACCAGGTCGCCCTGGACCTGCGCCTCTGGGCCCGCGACGCCGCCGACGACCTCATCGACGCCGTCGCCACACTTCAGCGGGCATTTGTGGGCCTGGCCCGGCGGCAGGGCGAGATCGTCATGCCCGCCTACACGCACCTTCAGCGCGCCCAGCCGATCCTGGCCGGGCACGCGGTCCTGGCCTACGTCGAGATGCTCCAGCGCGACGCCGACCGCCTCGCCGACGCCCGGCGGCGGATAAACATCTGCCCGCTCGGCAGCGGGGCCGTCGCCGGAACCTCCCTGCCGCTTGACCGCGGCCTCTCAGCCAGGCTGCTTGGCTTCGACGAAGTCGCGCGAAACAGCATCGACGCCACCAGCGACCGCGACTTCCTGGCCGAGCTGTGCTTTTCCTGCGCCCTGCTGGCCGTGCACCTGTCAAGATGGGCCGAGGACTGGATCATCTATTCTTCGACCGAGTTCGGCTTCATCGAGCTGCACGACGCCTACTGCACCTCCAGTTCGATGATGCCGCAGAAGAAGAATCCCGACACGCTGGAGCTTATCCGCGCCAAGGCTGCCAACGCCGTCGCGCAGCTCGTGGGCATGCTCACGCTGCTCAAGGGCCTGCCGCTCGCGTACAACCGCGACTTGCAGGATGACAAGCGTTTCGCGTTCGCAGCCGTCAGGCCGATGATGCAGGCCTTGGCGGTCGCAGCCGGGATCGCCGGCACGGCCCGCTTCCGGGCCGAGCACATCGCCAAGACCCTCGACGCCGGCTATCTCGACGCCACGGCCCTGGCCGAGTACCTCGTCGGCCGGGGTGTGCCGTTCAGGCAGGCCCACCACGTTGTCGGCTCGCTGGTCGCCCGCGCGGCATCGGCGGGCAAGCCGCTGGCGGAGCTGCCGCTGGATGAGCTCCGCGCCGCCAGCAACCGCGTCGCACCCGAAGTCTACAAGCACCTCGGCGCCGCTAACGTCGTGAAGCGTTACGCCCCCGATGGGGCAGCCGGGCCAAAGCAACTCCGCAAACAACTGGCGTTCTGGCTGAAGAAGCTCGCGTGAGCGGCGCCCCGGCGATGCGGGCTCGCTGCCCGGCCGGCGGCAGGAAGACTGTTTGCGGGCAACGTCCGCGTACGCTTTTGGGACCAGCTCGTGTGTCTTGTCGTTTGACATCGTCTTGCCTCCCGACTTGAAGCGAACTACCTCGCCATTTTTGGCGCGGGCGCGCCGGTCCCGCGCGGATTGAACCAGCCTTGTGTCCGCAGGCATACCTTCACCAGCATCAGCATTACGGGCACCTCTATCAGCACGCCGACGACAGTTGCCAGGGCCGCCCCGCTGGATAGACCGTACAGCATGGTCGCCGTCGCGATGGCGACCTCGAAGTGGTTGGACGCGCCGACCATGGCCGACGGGGCCGCGTCCTCGTAGCTGAACTTCAGCAGCTTCGCCAGCACATACGTGATGCCGAAGATCAGCCACGTCTGGATGAACATCGGAATCGCGATCCAGAGGATCGTCAGCGGGTTGGCGATGATGGTCTCGCCCTTGAAGGAAAACAGCAGCACCAGCGTCGCCAGCAGGGCGATGATCGACACGGGCGTCAGCACGTGCAGGAACTTCCGCTCAAACCACGCCGGCCCCTTGGTCTTGATGATCCACTTGCGCGAAAGGTAGCCTGCCACCAGCGGCAGCGCCACGTAGATGGCGATGCTCAGCAGCAGCGCCTGCCACGGCACGGGCATCTTGTTGACGCCCAGCAGCCAGCCGCCCAGTAGACCGTACAGAACCAGCATGGTCAGGGAGTTGATGGCCACCATGACCAGCGTGTGGCCCTGGTTGCCCTTGGCGAGGTAGCCCCACATCAGCACCATGGCCGTGCATGGCGCGATGCCCAGCAGGATCGCCCCGGAGATGTACGAACGCCAAAGCTCGACATGCGTGCCGTCCTTGAGCGTGTCCATGCCGGGCATGAGGTCGCGGAACACGTAGCCCAGGAAGAACCACGCGATGGCGAGCATGGTGAATGGCTTGATGCCCCAGTTGACGACCAGCGTCAGCAGCACCGGCTTGGGGCTTTTGCCGGCCTGGATGACCTCCGCGAAGTCGATCTTCACCATGATCGGGTACATCATGAAGAACAGGGCGATGGCGATGGGGATGCTCACCACCGGCGCGCCATCCACGTAGATGGACATCGCGTCCAGCGACTTGGCCACGCCCGGGGCCAGCTTGCCCAGGACTATGCCCCCGACGATGCACAAGGCCACCCAGATCGTCAGGTACCGCTCGAAAACGCTCAGGCCCTTGGCCTTCTCCGTAATGCACGCCTCGGTTGCCATGTGGTTTCAGCCTTTCCTTTGTAAAGACTCCGGCAGCGTCTCGATGAACGCTCGAATCTCATCCCGCACGCGGCGGTAGCAGTTCAGTGCTTCTTCCTCTGTTCTTGCGGCCTTGGCCAGCTTCGGCGGGTCGTCGAATGCGACGTGGACGACCTTGGCCTTGCCCGTTTTTGACAAAAACATCGGGCATGTTTCGTTCGCATGGCCACAGACGGTCACCACGTAATCCAGCGGCACATCCATCAACTCCGCGATGTTCTTGGACCGATGCCCGGAGATGTCAACGCCCGCCTCGGCCATCACCTGGACGGCTTGGGGGTTCAGGCCGTGCGCCTCGATTCCGGCGGAGTAGGCATCGATCGCATCGGCCTTCAGTGTCCGCGCCCAACCCTCGGCCATCTGGCTGCGGCAGGAGTTGCCGGTGCAAAGGAACAGCACTTTCAATCTGGCGGCCATGCTTTCTTCTCAGCAGGACTTGTAATGCCTGCAAAGCTCCTGGCGGGTCATCTTCAGGACGCACTTGAGCTTCCTGGCGTCCTGGGTAACCCGCGGGTCGTCGGCCAGGGATTCCCGGAGCCATCGGATGACACCTCGGATGCGGGGCGGGGCATCCCGGCCGGGCAGCCGGTAGTAAATCCAGCGGCCTTCCTTGCGCGATTCCAGCAGGCTCGCATGGTGCAGGATGTTCAGGTGCTTGGAGACCGTCGAGGGGGCCAGCCCAAGCATCTCCGTGATCTGGCAGACGCACAGTTCCCCGCCCCGCAGGAACATCAGCGCCCGCGTGCGGTTCCTGTCAGCCAAAGCCTTGGCAATGGCCAGGACTTCCTTCATCGTTTCGACTCCTATACTTCGCCAACTAACGAAGTATATGTCCGGTATTCCCCGGTGTTCAACCGAAAAATGGGGTTCTTCGTAATGCCTCAGTTACAGTGGGTGGGCTCACTTGGCGAATCCGCCGCGGCGGGCTATTGACCGGCCGGTGCAATCCAAAGCGGCGTCTGCGCCGCCGCACTCCAAAGGGCAAGCCGCTGCCGAGACATTCTCCGGTTTGGCGGGGCGCCGCGAAACGCGACAGCCTTTGGAGTGCGGCGGCGCAGACGCCGCTTTGGATTGGTCGCCGTAGAACCAAGCTGGTCGATATCCCCCGTAACTGAGGCATTACGAGAAGCGGGCCAAAGAAGTTGACTCCCGCACCGGCCGCGAGGATAATGACGTTTCGCCGGCAGCATGACTAAGCGCCCGTAGCTCAGAAGGATAGAGCGACGGTTTCCTAAACCGTAGGTCGTGGGTTCGAATCCCGCCGGGCGTAGTTGACTTTTGGCTTTCTTGTAATCGCCATGATTATCTCCACTGGCGTTTGAGTCGTTAATGACCCGCGAGAAGATTCAACCCATTTTGGAGGCCATTCCCGCCGCCCGGCAGGAGGATGCGCGGCATTACGGGGTCCACCCCTATTTCACCCGCCGCCCCGCAAACGTGGTGCGGGCCTATATCGAGCGGTATTCCAGGCAAGGCGATGTGGTGCTGGACCCATTCGGCGGCACCGGTGTCACGGCAATCGAGGCGATGCTTCTGGGCAGGCGGGCCGTTCACAACGACCTCAACCCCTTTGCGAATTTCATTGCTCGCTGCATAGCGGACACGACCCTTCCATCAACGGCGCCGCTCAAGGAAGCCTTCCATCGGATTGAGCAGGCCTGCAAGGATTTCTTGCGGGAAATCGAGGCCGGCGAGAGTGCCGCCAGGCAGTGGTTGAAACGGCTTCCGTTGCCTGAAAACATACCGTTGCCTCGGAACTCCGAGGCCGCCCGTTTCCGCGACCTGTTCACTCCGCGACAACTGGCGGGGCTGGCGCTTCTGAAACGGGCGATTGACGAGGAGCCGGAAGGGATTGTCCGGGACTTGTTGCTGCTGTCATGGTCGGCATCTGCCGCGAAGTTGAACAAGACTTTTCTGTCGGCCAAGGGGCGGGCCGCCAGCCGAGGCGGGTCAAGCATTTTCAGCATCTACCGATACAAACTGGCCTCGCAATGCGTGGAGTTGCCTATCTGGCAGACGTTCCAAGGGCGCTACCTGAACGTGCTTGCCGCCAAGGAAGAGGTCTCGCGGGCCGGAAGATTCATGGAATTGCGGTCCAAAGGCTCTCGGCCCATTGACAGCCGTCAGGATTTCCGCGTGTTGTCGCATGACGCGGCGACCCTGTCGGAAGTGATTGACGAAGGCAGTGCCGACTACATCTTCACCGATCCGCCCTACGGGGCCTTTATTAGCTATCTTGACCTGTCCATCCTCTGGAATCACTGGCTCGGCTTTCCGGTCACGGAGGAGGACCGAACAAACGAGACCATCGTCGGGGGCAACAGGAACCTTACCGAGCAGCACTACAAGAGCAGTCTGGCCGAGAGCATTCGTACCTGTCTGCGGCTCCTTCGCCCGGACCGGTGGTTCTCCATCGTCTTTCAGCACTGGGACATCAGCTACTTCGCCACGATCTTGGAGACGGCCACCGACTGCGGGGCGGAACTCAAGGCGGCCATTACCCAGACGGGCGATGTCATCTGGTCGATGCACAAAAAGAAAAATTCCGCAAGCGTGCTGGCCGGTGAGATGATTCTGACTTTCTACAAGCCCGCGAAAGCCCGAAAAAAACGCACCGGCGCCCCAATGAGTGAGAAAGGCGATCCCGGAGCGGTTCTATCGGAGATTCTCGACGCGTGCCTGGGCAACGGCACACAGAGTTTCACGAGCGAAGCGATGTTCAACCGTTTGGTCATTGAAATGTGGCACCGCCGTGCCTTGAGTTGTCTGAGCATGGATCGGCGGGATTTTGCGGCCGCCCTGCGCAGCCGTGGGTGGAATTACAGCACCCGTGTCCACCTCTGGTCTCGCGGCCAGGACTCCGCGGAGACTTCGGGGCAAACCACGTTGTTCGACGTCTGCTAGCCGGGGCGATTCCTCAACGGCCGGCCTGGCGCGTCTTGATGTTTGTTGCGACTGTCACGACTGAACATCTCCTGTTTGGGGAAGTAGTTAGTAGTTAGGGAGTAGGGAGTAGGGAGTAGGGAGTTCTTTCGCATGTCCTTGCCCCATGCCCGCCGGGGCCTGGCACAATCGTACAGGGAATTCGGCCTTGGAACCAGTGGCTTGACAGTGGCATCGACGAAGCCGCGGCAGTAGAGTTAGGTGTGTCGTCGGGTGGGGCGTTCCAGGCCGGCGGCGCGGAAATGGCCGGCAGGCATGCAGGTGCGGTTTTTGCCGGCCAGGCCGGCGGTGTCTGGAACCTGGAGAAGAATCACATGCAGGTGATGTTCACATGCCAGTGCGGGCAGGCGCTTCGTACGGAAGCGGGCCAGGCGCCTGTCTGCGTTCAGTGCCCGTCGTGCGGCAAGATGATAACGGTCTGGCCGCCAGCCGGAGTTTCCGGCGGCGCGGGCGGTGCGGGCGCGGACGGCGTTGTGCCCGCCGATCCTCAGCCCGCCGGCGGAAAGGCCGTCGCCGCGCTGGTGCTGGGCCTTTGCGGGTTGGTGCCGGTAATCGGCGTCCTGGCGGCAGTGCCGGCGATCGTGCTTGGGCTGATCGTGCTGGTGCGAAAGCTGCCCGGTCGGGGATTCGGAATCGCCGGACTGTCCGTGGCCGTCGGGTCGCTGCTGACGGTCCAGGCCGGCACGACACTGTACGCGATCATGATGTACAGTATTTTCACGACGATATCGGCACCGGCAATGATGGCCACGAGAATCAGTTCCGGGTCGCTGCCCGGCCCGCCCCCGGCCCTCACCAGCGGTATGCCCGCGGATGCCTCCGCATCCCGCCTGGGATCCGACGAGATCGCCGACGCGCTGGCAATGGGTTTCGACCTGGCCGAGGACCCCGACGCCGCGGCGGCCGCGATCGAAAAGGCGCGGCGGCTCTATGACGCGCGGGCCTTGCCGGGCAACCGGTTCGAGTGCCTCAGGCAGTACGACCTGCATCTTGCCCGTCGCGGGCGGGCGAGCTTTGCCAATCCCGCCGACGCGGAAAAGCACCGGCGGGCATACGACGAGTTGGTCGAGGCCATTCGGGGCAAATACGACAGTGCCGAGAAGCTCGCTGCCGGCGGCGACTGGGCCGGGGCCAGGAAGATCTACGAGTCGATCCTTGCCGAGGTGCCGCTGGAGGACAACCCCATCCACGTCAATGCCCTTGCTGGCGCGAAAAGGTGCGACGTTATGCTGTCCGGCGACGCCGTCGTTCCGTCGGCGCCGGGCGGCGGCGCCGGTGTTGCCGAGCCGTAAGGTGTCGCCTGTCCCGTGCCGAAGAAGAATATGCCCTCACCCCTTGGGGGCAGGCGGGCACACTACAAACGCCAGAGGCACGAGCCAGGCGCACGCGGAGCGTTCGTAGTGCCGCCGTCCCCAACGGGGCAGGCAGGCGGTATTCTTTTTTATGCCCTTCCTGCCCAGTTTGGGACGGGTACACCACGAGCATCCGCAACGCGGCGTGCTCGGCAAGCGGGATGGAATGGTCCGCCTCAAGCGCAGCGCGGCCAGGCTGCGCCGCAACCTTTCGACGGCGGGGACCTTGCATCCCGGGCAGGCTGTGGTATGATGTCCGCTGAAGGGTCGCGATTCAGGAAAGCCCATGACAGGAAATGAACGCCTCAATAACGCACTCGGGAAGCTGACGGCCGACATCCTGGCCAGCTATGCCGCCGAGCCGCGGACGCGCCGCATCGGGGAGATGTTCCTGCCCTCGCGCGAGAAGATCTACGAAATCCTCGCCGAGATCCGCGTGCTGATTTTCCCGGGCTACTTCGGGCACAAGCTGCTGACCGACGAGAACGTCGGCTATCACGTGGGCAACCTGCTGGTGCGGCTGGGAGCGGATTTGACCGAGCAGATCATGCACTGCATCTGCACCGCTCACCGCTGCCCGGAATGCACGACCGCGCCAATCTGCCACGACACGCGCCTCTGCGCCGCCGACGCCGAGCGGATGACCACGGAGTTCCTCCAGCGGATTGCGGAAATCCGCCGGCTGCTTGCGCTGGACGCCCAGGCGGCGTACGACGGCGACCCGGCCGCCAAGAGCATCGAGGAGATCATATACTGCTACCCCGGCTTTTACGCGGTGGCGGTCTACCGGATCGCGCACGAGCTGCACAAAGTCGGCGTGCCGCTGATGCCGCGGATAATGTCCGAGCATGCCCACGCCGTGACGGGCACGGACATCCATCCCGGCGCGCAGATCGGCGAGAGCTTTTTCGTGGACCATGCCACCGGCGTGGTGATCGGCGAGACGACGAAGATCGGCGGGAACGTCAAGATTTACCAGGGCGTGACGCTCGGGGCCAGGAGCTTCCCCAAGGATGAGCGGGGGCGGGTGATCAAGGGCCTCCAGCGACACCCGACAATCGAGGACGATGTGACGATCTACCCCAACGCCACTATCCTGGGCGGCCAGACGGTCATTGGCCGGGGCTCGACGGTCGGAGGCAACACGTACATTACCTCCTCCATCGAGGCCGGCAGCCTCGTCCGCCAGGATGGGCCTCGGCTGGAGGTGCTCAACAAGATGGCCAAGAGTACGGACCCGGTGCCTGGGCCGGCTCAAAGGGCCTCTTGAGCCGCCGATCGCGGGCGAGTATATTCCCCCGCTGGCGCCGCAAGGCCGAATCGAAGGACTGTATAGAATGGACGCGGACCTGCTGAACCTGACCGACGATTTCTTCATCAACCTCAACTTGCAGACCACCCTGCCGCTGCCGAGGAGCCGCGAGACCGTCCTGCAATTCTACGAAGCCTTGCAGAAGCACTTTCCCGACATGCGCAGCTTCTACCAGCGCGAGGGCGGCGAATACGTCCTCGAAGGCGACCGCGAGTCCGGCAGCTACCAGTGGGCGGAATTGCAGGCCCACCAGCTCTCGGCCGGGTATTACAACCCGCCCAGCCTCCAGGATGCCTACAGCCTCCACGCCTGGCTGCTGGAGCGTTGCGTGTATTTCCTGGGCGTCAGCGGGCTGGACGTCGAGGCGATGGACGTGGTGTTCGGCTTCAACCTCGATTACTGCGGCAACCGCGACCAGATCGTGGCCGAGGCACTGCTCAGCGGCTCGCCGCTTGCCAGCCTGGTCAACGACCCCAACGTCCGGGCCGTCGAGTCCGAGCCGAGCCTCGTGGTGGCGCTGGATGAACAGTGCCACCTCCAGGCCCGCCTGTCGCTGGAGACGCGATCCAGCAGCTATCAGGTCCGCACAGGCCAGTACGAGGAAGAACCAATCAGCATCTACTTCACCATCCGGCGATATCCCTCGCCCAGCGAGATTATCAACCTGCCGGTGTCCTTCGCCCAGCAGTGCCGGGCCTGCGAGGAAATGGCCACGAGAATCATCGTGCCCAACGTCATCCAGCCCATCCTGGCTGCAATCGCATCGGGCCACTGAGTTGATTGCGGACCTGCCTGCCGGCAGGCAGGTTGCGGATT
>CAYOBS010000132.1:0-9285 GCA_964402305.1 uncultured Planctomycetaceae bacterium
CTGCGCCCTGCCGGGGAAAGCACCGACCCCCCGCCGCGCCTGCCGCCGCTGCGCGCGACGACCATAGGCTGGCCGAGGTGCTGCTCGGCCTGGTGGACGAGGTGCCACGCGTGGCGATAGCTCATGCCGGCGCCGGCGGCGGCCTTGGTGAGCGAGCCGGCCGACTCCACGCCGGCCAGCAGTGCCGCCAGCCCCCGGCCAAGGACGTGCAGGCCTTCGCGCGAGGCGCCCCGAGGGTGGGCTTCCAGCCAGAGCTTGGTCCGCGCCGTTATGGGGGGCAAATCGGTATTTCTTGAATTAAGGGACATTATTCCGCTCACGAAATCAGAAATTAGAAATTCGGATTTCCTTTAATCCTGCTCACCTGCCTGCGGGCCTTGTCCGCGCATCTCCCGCCACCGCGTCATGTCCTCGGGCGTGTTGACGTTGAAGAATGGCCTGTCGTCGGCGAACCGCACGCCGACGGCGCCGAGCTTTCGCCAGAGCCGCTGGACGCTCAGCTGCCCGGCATCCAGCGCGGCCCGCACATCCGCCAGTATACCGTTATGAACTACAGAGCATAACGGTTGCCAGGAAAAATCCGGCATCTCGGCGACGACTATCGCCGCCTGAGCCTGGCGAAATGCGTCGATCAATGTGGATATCTCGCGGGCTGTTATCCCCGGCATGTCGCAGGCCAGCAGGACGGTGGCGTCGTATGGTGGTTCGACTGCGCGCTCACCACTGCGCGGTTCGACCGTAAGCTCACCACCTAGCGGTTCGACTGCGCGCTCACCACTGCGCGGTTCGACCGTAAGCTCACCACCTGGCGGTTCGACTGCGCACTTGCCGCTTAGCCCGGCGTAGTGGGCAAGTGCCGCCTCGATTCCCGCCAGCGGCCCCAGTTGCGGCCGGCGGTCCGGGACCGCTTTCAGCCCGCCGGCCCGCGCGGCCTGGGCCGCTTGGGCACTGGCGCAGACGATCACCTCGCCGACGCCGGCGGCGGAAAGCTCGCCGGATATGTGCTCCAGCAGCGTTCGCCCGTCGCCGAGGTCCAGCGCGGCCTTGTTGGCCCCGCCATACCGCGTCGCCAGCCCGCCGGCAAGTATCGCCCCGGCTATCCTGTCGCGCCTCGTTGTCATGGACTGAAGAATATGCAATCGCCTCTCCCGTTGCCAGCGGCATACAGGTCCTATAGGTCTTATGGGACCTATGGCGACGCCATATTGCCCGCTCGAGCGAAACATGGGCCCACTGGGGAGGTTTAACGTTAGACTACTGCCCGATTACTTCTTTTTGCAGAAAGAGGAACAACCATGGGACCAAGCAAGACTCAAATCGCCGGACGAGCGTTGGCGATTGCCGGCGCGGCGGCATTTGCCATACTGGCCGGTGAGGCCCTGGCCGCTGACGAAAAGCCCGCGACTGCCAACCAAGGCAAGATCCGTGTGGCGATCATCGTCGGCGGGCACGGTTACGACACGAAGGCTTTCCCGGCCATGTTCGAGGCCATGAAGGATGTGGAGTTCGTTATCCGCGCCGCCCAGGAGCCCAACAAGCCGCACCTGTTCGACGACCCGAACAACTTCCCGTACGACGTGATATTCCTTTACAACATGGGCAACAAGCTCACTGCCGCCCAGGGCGAGAACTTCCTGAAGCTGCTGGACAAGGGTGTCGGGCTGTTCGTCTGCCACCACGCCATCTGCGGCTTCCAGGACTGGCCGGGCTGGCCGGACCTCATCGGGGCCCGCTACTTCCTCAAGGACGAGATGTTCCGCGGCGAGAAGGGCATCCGCAGCATCTGGAAGGACGACGTGGACCTCAAGATGCACGTCGAGGACGCCAACCACCCGATCACCAGGGGCCTGAAGGACTACGAAACATGCGATGAGACGTACGGCAAGTGGCGGTTCCTGCCGGGCAACGTGCTGCTGGTATCCACCCAGCACGAGCTCAGCAACAAGCAGATCGCCTGGGTCCGCCCGCAGGGCGACCGGCGGGTGTTCGTCATGCAGTCCGGGCACGGGCCGCTGGCGTGGAACAATCCGGCCTTCCGCCACCTGCTTGGCCAAGGCATCCGATGGGCGGCCCGGCGGCTTGACGGCAAGGAGAAGAAGGTCATAGGTCATAGGTCATAGGGCGCGTCTCCTGCCGACAGGCTGGGCGCGCACGGCGGCTATGAGTCCCATAGGTCGTATAGGACCTATAGGGACCTGAGAGTCGGGGCTTTTCCCCGCAACATCGCAACAGGAGTTCACAAGGAAATGACCGGCAGCGGAAAACTGACACGGCGCGACTTGCTCCGCAGGGCCGCGGCGGGGGCGGCCTCGGCCGTCGCGGCGCCTTACGTGCTCACCGGCCGGGCATTGGGCGCGCCCGGCGTCCAGCCGGCAAGCGACCGCATTACGCTGGGCATACTCGGCGCCGGCGGGCGGGCGGGGAACTTCTACGGCTATTCGCCCATCCTGGCGGTCTGCGACGTGGATCGGGACCGTCGCCAGGCGACCGCCAAACGCATCGAGGCAATCTCCGGCCTTGCCGGAATCAAGGACTACAACGATTTCCGCGACGTGTTGGCCAGGCCGGACATCGACGCGGTGATAATCGCCGCCCCCGACCACTGGCACTGCCAGATGTCCGCGATGTCGGCCCTGGCCGGCAAGGACGTCTACTGCGAAAAGCCCCTGACGGCCTACATAAAGGAAGGCCGCCGGCTTTGCGACCTGATCGCCCGCCAGGGAACCGTCTTTCAGACCGGCAGCCAGCAGCGGTCGGACGACCTGTTTCGCCAGGCCTGCGAGCTGGTCCGCAACGGGTACATCGGCGTGGTCAAGAAGGTCACCGTCGGCATCCTGCCGGGCAAGAGCATGCCCGCCCCCGGCGCGCCGGACCCAATCCCCGACGGCTTCGACTACAATCTGTGGCTCGGCCCGGCCCCGTGGGCGCCGTACTACAAGGAACGCTGCGTTTACAACTTCCGCTTCAACCTGGACTACGCGGCCGGGAAAATCTCCGACTGGGGCGCCCATCACCTGGACATCGCCCAGTGGGGCCTTGGTTTCGAGCGAAGCGGCCCCATCGAGGTCCGGGGCAGCGGAACGTTCCCGACCGACGGCATATTCAACTGCGCAATCGACTTCACCTTCGAGTGCAAGTACCCCGCCAGGCCGCTGTTCCCGGACGGCCTGACGCTCCACTGCTCGGACAAGTACCGCCTGGGCATTGAATGGCAAGGCGCCGAGGGCAGCGTGTTCGTCACCCGAGGCGCCATCGAGACCACGCCGCCGGGCCTGAGGATGCTCAAGCTCAAGCCGGACGACATCCACCTCTACGACTCGAAGGACCACTGGTATAATTTCATCGACTGCGTAAAGACGCGCCGGCAAACCGCGGCCCCGGCCGAGATCGCCCACCGAACCGTGACGATCTGCCACGTCGCCAACGTCGCGATGCTGCTGGGCAGGCCCGTCAAGTGGGACCCGGCAACCGAGCAGTTCCCCGGCGACGCCCAGGCAAACAGCATGCCCATGCTCGACCGCTCGCGCCGCGAGCCGTGGAGCCTGTAAGACAGAGAATAGCGGAACCTGGGACAGAAGAACGGCGGAACCGGGAACCCGGAACCGGGAACCTGGGGAAGAAACGGCGGAACAAGGGTATCTGGAAAAATGCTGGGCAATGATGAACGCGGATGAACACAGATAAGAATAATCTTCTAAGAATGATTTCCTTTCATCTGCGTTTATCTGCGTTCATCATTGCTAAATCGCTTTGTCTGTACCCTGAAGCCTGAAGCCTGAAGCCTGTAGCCTGTAGCCTGTAGCCTGAAGCCTGTAGCCTGTTCTTAAAATGAAAGATCAGTCCGACAAGACCCGGACGCATCGCAAGCTGACGCGCCGCGAAATCCTTCGCGGGGCCGCCGCGGCCGCCACGGCGCCTTACGTGCTGACCAGCGGCGCGCTCGGTGCAGCCGCACTTGCGCCCGCGAGCGACCGCATCACCGTCGCCTGCGTCGGCGTGCGGAACAGGGGAGGCCGGCACCTCAAGAACCTGCTGGCCAACGGCAACGTTGAGGTCCTGGCCGTCTGCGACGTCGACCAGGCCGTCCGCCGAAGGGCCGTCAACCGCGTCGCCGGCGCCCGCGCAGGCCGGTGGCCGCGGCCCGGCCGGGCTACGCCGGTGCAGATGGGCGACTACCGCCAGATCGCCGCCCGAGGCGACGTCGACGCCGTCGTCATCGCCACGCCCGATCACACCCACGCCGTAATCGCACTTGAGATGCTCCGGGCCGGGCTGAGCGTGTACGTCGAGAAGCCAATCGCCCTGACCATCCGCGAGGGCCGGGCCATTGCCGACGCCGCCGACGCCGCCGGGCTGGTCGTCCAGGTCGGCTGCCAGCGGCGGTCGAGCCAGAAGTACCGCCTGGCGTGCGAACTGGTCCGCCGCGGCGCCCTGGGCCGGCTGGTGAGGATCGAGGTCGGCATCCCGCGCCGCTCGATGGCCCCGACGCCCTGGTCGCCCGAGCTGATTCCCGCGGGCTTCGACTACGACGCCTGGCTAGGCCCCGCGCCGCATGCGCCGTACACGGCCGCGCGCTGCCATTACAACTGGCGGTTCATCCGGGACTACTCCGGCGGCGAGTTGACCGGCCCGGCCTTCCACGGACTTGACCTTGCCCAGTGGGCGATGGGCGCCGACGACGGCGGGCCCATCGCCGTCGAGGGCGCCGGCGAGTACTACGCTACCGGCCTGTACGACGCCTTTTATCGCGTGAACGTGCAGTACACGTACGCAAACGGCGTGAAGCTTATCTGCCGCAGCGGCCCGGAGGCCGCGACGCGGCTGGTCGGCACGGATGGCTGGCTCGATGCCGACAGCCTGCGGGCATCGTCGCCGGAGATTTTCGCGGCCGCCACGGCGGCGGGCGACGGCGGGGCGGAGCCTGGCCCTTCCGCGGGCGGCTCGCACATGCGGAACTTTCTGTCGGCCGTGCGCGCCGGCAGCCCGGCTGCCGCCGTGGCCGGGGCACAGCTTGGCCACCACACCGCATCGCTGTGCCACCTCGGCGAAATTGCGATGCGCCTTGGCCGGCGGCTTCGATGGGACCCGGCCGGGGAGTGTTTCCCGGATGACGCCGAGGCCGAAGAAATGACGCACCGGCCCTATCGCCGGCCGTGGACGTTGTAGTAATGAATGGCAAAGGTACTTAAGGAGATGATCTATGCCTCGCGGGATTGCAGGAATGTTTCTGGCGGTGTGTGCGGCGGGCCTGGTCTTTGCCGGCCCGGCCATGGGGGCGGTCGACAGGGCCGCGGTTGACAAGGCCCTTGCCGAGCTGCCGAAGTACGACTGGGGCAACTCGCGGGCGGCCCTGAACACTATCGACGATGCCGTCGTGCAGTCCCACGGCGACGAGGCCGCAAGGGCAGATCTGGAAGCCCGGCTGCTGGCCGTGCTCGGCGCCGCCGATTCCACCCCGGCGGCAAAGCAGTTCTGCTGCCGCAAGCTCGCCATGATCGGCACGGTCAAGGCCGTGCCTGCCCTGGCGCCGCTGCTGGCCGATAAGGACATGTCGCACATGGCCCGCTACGCCATCGAGCGCATCCCCGGGCAGGAGGCGTCCAAGGCTCTTGGCGGCGCGGCCGGCAAACTCACCGGCCAACTCAAGATCGGAATGATCAACTCCCTCGGTGCCCGGCGCGACGCCGCCAGCACGCCGATGCTTACGGGGCTGCTGAAGGACTCCGACGCCCAGGTCGCCTCGGCGGCGGCTTCCGCGATTGGACGCATCGGCGCCAAGGCATCCGCCGGGCCGCTTATGGAGTACCTGGCGGCGGCCCCAACGGCAACCCAGGGCGCAGCCTACGACGCGGCCCTGGAACTCGCCACCAGCCTGGCAACGACCGATAAGGCCGCCGCCGTCGCGATCTTCGAGAAGCTCTACGCCGCGGACCGTCCGATCCGCGTGCGCTGCGCCGCACTCAGGGGCCTGGCCACGGTTCGGCCGGCCGAGACCACCCCGGAAATCCTCAAGGCCCTGGCCTCGGACAGCCCACTTTTCCGCGGCCTGGCCGTCTCGCTGATAAAGGACATCCCAGGCGCCGAAGCCACCGTGCAGTTCGCCGCCCAGCTTACCAAGCTTCCGCCCGATGGGCAGGCCGCGCTGATCGCCGCGCTGGCCGAACGCCAGGACCCCGCCGCACGACAGGCCGTGCTCGATGCGGCAAAGAGCACAGACGATAAGGTCGCCCTCGCCGCCATCGCCGCGCTGGGATCCGTCGGCAACGCCCAGGACATGGAACTGCTTGTCAGGGCCGCTGCCGCCGGAGGCGATCCGCCGCGGCGGACCGCCGCCCGCGCCAGCCTCCAGCAGCTCAAGGGCAAAGACGTGGACCCCGCCCTCGTCGCAGCACTGGACAAGGCCGACCCGGCCGGGAAGGTCCAGATCATCGGCGCCCTGGCCAACCGCGCCGCTGCGGACGCCGCCCCGGCCATCGAGAAACTCGCCGCCTCCGATAACGCCGAAGTTCGCCAGGCCGCCATCGCCGCCGTCGGCACGCTCGGCAGCGAAAAGCAGGTCCCCGCACTGGTCGCCATCCTGAAGGCCGCCAAGGACGCCGCCGGCATCGAAGCCCCCGACAAGGCCCTGGCCGCCATCTGCACCCGCGTCAAGGCCAAGGCAGTCGAGGACCTCCTGGCCGGCCTGGCCGGCGCCGGCCCCGACGCCCAGGCGAGCCTCTACAACGCCCTGGCACGAGCAGGCGGGGGAAAAGCCCTGGCCACCCTCGCGGCCGCCGCAAAGGGCGGCAACGACGGCGCCGTCAGGGCACTGGCGACATGGACGGCCCCCAACGGCATCGCGCCGCTGCTTGATATCGCCTCGACGTCAGCCAACAAGGTCCACAGAACCCTCGCCATTCGAGGCGTCATTTATCTGGCACGCCTCAAGGAAACACCCCAGGCCGACGCCCTGGCCGCGCTGGCAAAGGCCATGACGCTCGCGGACAACCCCGAAAAGCTCCAGGTCCTGGCCGCACTGGGCGAGATACCCGCCATCGAGAGCTTCAAGATGCTCGCCCCATGCGTCGAGGATAAGGCCCTGGCCGAAGCAGCCTGCTCCGCGGCCGTAAAGATCGCACCCAAGGTCATGGGCAAGGACAAGGACCTCGTCCGGGCGACCCTCGAAAAAGTCGTCGCCAACACCAAGAACCAGCGAACCAGGCGGGACGCCGCGCAACTGCTCGGCCCCGCCGGCAAGGGCAAGTAAGAAGAATCAAGGAATCCTCATCGCGGAGGGCGCTGAGGTCGCTGAGGAAAGTGAAAGCCGGTCAGTTTGTGATGTTGGTAAATGCTTGGCCGGCTACACGTCGCGCAAGTCGACATTGATCGTGCTGGTGGCGCCCTTCCTGCCGCCGCCGGTTATCTCGGTCGGCGTGTACTCCAGGGAGATCTGCACGTAGCGCACCGAGATTGTTTCTATCGGCAGCGTGTCCTTGGTATCGTGCGAACCCTCCGGCTCGACCGACGCGATGACCGCCTCCTTGAACGTGTATTTCATGAAGGGCGTCTTGTCGCCCATTGCCCGGCACAACTCGAGCTGGACCTGCGGGATGCGCTTGGCCAGGTGGCAATACTGGAACAGCGTGGGCGAGGCGGAGTCCAGCTTCTTGACGATCTTGAAGTCGTAGTGGCTGGCCTTTGCTCCGACGTAGTCGCCCGAGGCGTTGATCGCCCCGCCGAAGGGATTATTGATGAGGTGCTTGTAGGATGTCACCTCGATCCATTCCTTGTGCTTATCGTCCGTGCTGTCGCCTTTGATGCCCTGGATCTTCAGGAAGATGTCATACGACATGGCCAACTCCTTTCCTTCTCGCTGCCAACCACCCACAGCCGTCCAATGCCACGGACGCTATTATACCATTATACCAGCGCCGCTGGTTTGGGGAAACATCGTCCTTATTCTCCATAGGTCCTATAGGACTTATCGGACCCATAGGACCTATTCCTGACACCCGGACCGGCCTATGCTCCGCACCGCCGCACCAGGCCGCCGTTTACCGGGCAAGCAGATCGATGACCTTCTGGACGCCCTTTTCCAGCAGGTCGTCCTGGATGGTCAGCGGCGGGGCCAGGCGGACGACGTGCTCGCGGGCGGGGCCTATGAACAGACCGGCCTCCAGCGCCGCCAGGAACACCTCGCGGGCAGGCTTGTCAACCTGGATGCCCAGGAAGAAACCCGCGCCGCGGACTTCCTTGACGCATGGAATCTTCGCGTCGCGAATCGCCTGGATGACTTTCTTGCCCCGCTCGGCCGCAAGCTCGACAAGGTTCTCGTCGGCGATGAGTTTCATCGTCGCGACCCCCGCGGCCGCACACACCGGCATGCCTCCCATGGTGCATCCGTGTGTGCCCGGGCCGAGCACGTCGGCGTACTTGGAGGCCGCCAGGCACACGCCCAGGGGCATGCCGCCGCCGATGGCCTTGGCAAGGGTCATCACGTCGGGCTGGATGTCGAAGTGCTGGTGTGCGAACCACCGGCCTGTGCGGGCCGGGCCGGTCCAGACCTCGTCGCAGGCCAGGAGGATGTTCTTCTCGGTGCAGAGCTTCCGCAGGCCCTGCATGAAGTCCTTGCTCGGCACGTTGATGCCGCCCTCGCCCTGGATGGACTCGACGAACACCCCGGCCGTCTCGTCGTCTATGGCCGCCGCGACCGCCTGGAGATTGTCATAAGGCACGATCACGCTCCCTGGGAGCATCGGCTCGAAGCCGTTCTGGTACTTGCCGGGAGTCAGGCTCAGAGCCCCCATGGTCCGGCCATGGAAGCCGTTCTCGAAGCTGATGATCTTGTACCTTCCCGGCCCGGCGGCCAGGCGGACAAGCTTCAGGGCGGCCTCGTTGGCCTCGGTGCCGCTGTGACAGTAGAAGACCTTCCCGCCGAAGGCCCGCTCGGTGATCAGCCGGGCAAGCTCGACCTGCGGGGCGTTGGTGAAGAAGTTCCCGTGAGCCATCAGCAGGGCGGCCTGTTCCTGCACTGCCTGGACAATGGCTGGGTGACAATGCCCGCCGATCCCGGCCCCGCCGAACCCGGCGAAGAAGTCGATGTACTCGTTGCCGTCGGCGTCCCAGAGACGCGCGCCCTTTCCGCGGACCATCGCCCGCAGGCGCTGGCCGTAGTTGGGAACGATGTACTGGTTGGTCGCGTCGAGGATTTCCTTCTGGGTCGCCATTGGCCTTGTCTCCGTCCTGGTCCGCTTGCCCAGCCGCCGCCGGGAACTCACACGCGACTGGGCCCGGCGCGGCGCAAGC
>CAYOBS010000133.1:0-9119 GCA_964402305.1 uncultured Planctomycetaceae bacterium
GTTGTTGCCGTATAAAGCACGGGCAAGATGCCCGTGGGACTCATGGGCAGGATGCCCATGCTACGCAAGATGCCCGTGCTACGGCGAAACGGAACCCGCCTGCTCCCGCCGATTGTCCGGCGCGGGGGGATTTGGTATTCTTGGCCACGTACAAGGAGCGCTCATGGCAAGGACGGTAGTGCAGAAAATACTGGCCGACCACCTGGTGACGGGGGAGCTTGCCCCCGGCGCGGAGATCGGCATACGGATCGACCAGACCCTCACGCAGGACGCCACCGGCACCACGGCGTTTCTGCTGCTGGAGGCGATGGGCGTGCCGCGCGTGCGGACGGAGGTGTCCGTCAGCTACGTGGACCACAACATGGCCCAGTTCGGGCCGGAGAACCACAACGACCACCTGTATCTCCAGTCGATCTCGCGGAAGTTGGGCGCGTATCACTCCCGGCCGGGAAACGGGATATGCCACCAGGTCCACCTCGAGCGATTCGCCCGGCCCGGCGGCACGCTCCTTGGGAGCGACAGCCACACGCCGACTTGCGGCGGGATGGGCATGATCGCCATCGGCGCGGGGGGGCTGGACGTTGCGGTGGCGATGGGCGGCGGGGCGTTTTACCTCGCCGCTCCGCGCGTGATTGGCGTGGAGCTAAGGGGGCGGCTGGGCGACTGGGTCTCGGCCAAGGACATCATCCTGCGGCTGCTGAGCGTGCTGACGACTCGCGGCAACGTCGGGTGCATGGTGGAGTACTTCGGGCATGGCGTCGCGTTGCTGCCGGTGCCTGCCCGCGCCACGTGTACGAACATGGGGGCCGAGCTGGGCGTGACGGCGAGCGTTTTCCCGGCCGACGAGGTCACGCGGCAGTTCCTCGATGCCCAGAGCCGGGGCGAGAAGTATCAGCCGCTGTCGGCCGACGACGGTGCGGCGTACGACCGCATCACAAAGCGGCTGCACGTGGAGAAGGATGCCGCGACGATCCAGAACATTTGCCGCTACTGCACGGGTGTGGAGATCGGCCAGGCCGGCGCGGATGGGCTGGCCCAGGTGAGCTTCGGGCGGGTCGTGATCGACCTGTCGGAGCTTGAGCCGCTGGCGGCGTGTACGCCCAGCCCGGACAACGTCGTACGCGTCGCGGACCTGGCCGGCACGAAGGTAGCCCAGGTGGCAATCGGCTCATGTACGAACTCGAGCTTCCAGGATTTGATGGTCGTCGCGTCGGTGCTCAAGGGCCGGTGCGTCAGCGCGGGCGTCGAGCTTGGCATAAGCCCGGGCAGCAGGCAGGTGCTGGAGATGCTGGCCGAGAACGGGGCTCTTGCGGATCTCGTGGCGGCCGGGGCGAGGGTGCTGGAGTCCGGCTGCGGGCCGTGCATCGGCCTGGGCTTCGCGCCGGCGGAGAACACCGTCAGCCTGCGGACGTTCAACCGCAACTTCACCGGCCGGTCCGGCACCGAGGGCGACATGGTGTGGCTCATCTCGCCCGAGACGGCCGTGGCGGCGGCAATCACCGGCGAGATAACCGACCCGCGCGCCCTTGGCGAGCGGCTGCACCTGGCGTATCCGCGTTTCGACGCGCCGCGGCAGTTCAAGCTCGACGACGGCATGCTCCAGCCGCCGCTGGCGCCGCTGGAGGCGCAGGACGCCGAGGTGATTCGCGGCTCGACAATCGTCAAGCCGCCCGCCGGCGAGAAGCTGCCCGACGCGCTGGCCGGCGAGGTGCTCATCAAGGTTGGCGACAAGATAACCACCGACCACATAATGCCGGCCGGGGCGCTGCTGAAGCACCGCTCGAACGTGCCGGAGTATGCGAAGCACGTTTTCAACTGCTTCAACCGCGAGGATGAGCCGACCTTCGCCCAGCGAGCCGAGTTGGCCCAGGCGGCGGGCAAGGCGGGCGTGATTGTCGCGGGCGACAGCTACGGGCAAGGTTCCAGCCGGGAACACGCCGCCCTGTGCCCGATGTACCTCGGCGTGCGCGTGGTGATCGCCAAGGCGATCGAGCGCATACACCAGGCGAACCTCGTGAACTTCGGCATACTGCCGCTGACGTTCGCCGACGGGGCCGACTACGACCGTATCGGCCAGGCGGACGAGTTGAAGATCGCCGGCGTTACGGCGGCCATCTCCGGCGGCGAGACGGTGACGGTTACGAACGCGACGAAAGGTTTCGACTTCACGTGCCGTGTCGGCCTGGCGCCGCGCCAGCGGAAGATACTCGCCGCCGGCGGGCTGCTGAACTACACGCGGGAAGGCGGGCAGTGAGGCGGCCAGAAGAATTGCGGACCTGCCTGCCGGCAGGCAGGTTGCGGATTGTGACCGAAGGGCACCCCGCCGGGGCGGGTTGCGGATTGTGGATCGCGGGATCGGTGGTGGACCATATTCTTCAAGGAAGGTGCCGCGGCAGCAGATATTCAGACCTGACGAAAACAGGTGAAATCCGCGGTCGAAATTGTCATTATAGCCGGCATGGTCGGCGACGCGCGGTGGCGCGCCGCGGCTTTCCGGTCTTGTCAGGAAACGTTTATGATAGACATCAAGCTGATACGCGAGAACCCCGAGAAGTTCATCGAGGCGGCCAGGCTCAAGAACGTCGATGCTGACATCCCGGCCCTGCTGGAGGCGGACCGCCTGCTCACGGACGCACAGCGCGAGATGCAGGAAGTGCGGACCAGGCAGAACGCCGCCGGAAAGCAGATCGCGCAGCTCAAGGGCGACGCCAAGGCCAAGGCCATCGAGGCGATGAGCCTGCTCAAGGCGCGTGCTAAGGAGCTTGCGGACATTATCGACCGGCTCCAGCCGCGGTTCGACGAGTTGATGCTCCGCGCGGCCCAGCCGGCGGCGCCGGATGTGCCCGCCGGGCGGGATGACACCGAGAACGCCGTCCTGCGCATCGAGGGCGAGGTGCCGCGGTTCGACTTCCCGCTGAAGGACCACGTCCAGCTCGGCGAGGCGCTGGACATAATCGACATCCCGCGAGGCGTCAAGCTGGCCGGCAGCCGGAACTACATACTCAAGGGCGCCGGCGCGCTGATGCACCAGGCCATCCTGCGGCTGGCGATCGACCAGATGGTCGCCAAGGGCTACACGCTGATGACCGTGCCGGTGCTGGTCAACGAGTCGGTGATGTACGGCACGGGCTACTTCCCCGCGGGGCGCGACCAGGCGTACCTTGCCGAACGCGACTCCATGAGCCTTATCGGCACGGCCGAGGTGCCGGTTACCGCCTACCACGGCAACGAGATCCTCGACGAGGCCGACCTGCCGCTCAAGTATGTGGCGATGAGCACGTGTTTCCGCCGCGAGGCCGGGGCGGCCGGAAAGGACACCTACGGACTTTACCGCGTGCATTTCTTCGACAAGGTCGAGCAGGTGATCCTCTGCCGCAACGACGAGGCGACGAGCATCCGCCATCACCAGGAAATCCTCGCCAACGCCGAGGACGTCCTCAAGGCCCTGAAGCTGCCGTACCGCGTGGTCAACGTCTGCACGGGCGACCTCGGGCAGGGGCAGGTCCAGAAGTTCGACATCGAGACGTGGATGCCCAGCCGGGGCGCCTACGGCGAGACGCACTCCGCCAGCCGGTTCTACGAGTTCCAGGCCCGCCGGCTTAACATGCGCTACCGCGGCGCCGACGGGACGGTCCGATACGTCCACACGCTGAACAACACCGTCATCGCCAGCCCGCGCGTGCTGATCCCGGTGCTGGAGTTCTACCAGAACCCCGACGGCAGCGTGACGGTGCCCGAGGCGCTGAGGCCGTACATGGCGGGGATGGATCGCATCGAAAAGAAGGGCGGCAAGTAGCGACGTGGGATGGCAAGCATAGTGGCGATGAGGAAATTCTAAATCCGAAGCTCTAAATCCTAAACAAATTCAAAATCCAAAGCACCAAATTCAAAACAAGACTCCTCATATGGCATCGCAATTCTTAGCGAGTCTCACACCGGCAAGCGGCGTTTTGAACCTTTGGATTTCGTGCTTTGAACTTGTTTAGGATTTCGTGCTTAGAAATTCGGATTTCGGCTTGTCGCGGTGCAAGATATATTCGATTGGGCAAACATGGTAGTGGCAGTCTGAGTCAACCAGGAGCGTTTCCAATGATTGTCGTAATGAAGCCCGGCACGACGAAGGAGCAGGTTCAGCACGTGGTAGACCTGGTGCGGGACTACGGGCTCAAGGAGCACGTGATTTACGGCACGGACCGCACGGTCGTCGCGTGCATCGGCGACAAGCGGATGGTTGACAAGGGCGCCATCGAGAACGCGCCGATGGTCGAACGCGTCGTGCCGATCCTCGCGCCGTACAAGATGGCCTCGACGGAAGTCAAGCACGAGCGCACGGTGGTGAAGATCGGGCCCGAGGGCTTCCCGATCGGCGGGCCAAAGATAGGCGTGATCGCCGGGCCCTGCGCGGTGGAAAGCCACGACCACATCATCCGCATGGCCGAGCATGTCAAGGCCGCGGGCTGCGTGGGCCTGCGCGGCGGGGCATTCAAGCCGCGGACAAGCCCGTACAGCTTCCAGGGCCACGGCGTCGAGGGCCTCAAGATGCTCGCCGAGGCCCGCAGCCGCACCGGCCTGGCCATCGTTACCGAGGTCATCGGCGTCGAGAGTCTCCCGGCCGTGACCGAGTACGCCGACGTGCTCCAGATCGGCGCGAGAAACATGCAGCACTACCCGCTGCTCGAGGCGGTCGGCAAGGTCGACAAGCCTGTCCTTCTCAAACGCGGCATAACCGCGACGCTGGATGAGTTCCTCCTGGCGGCTGAGTATATTATCAACGCCGGCAACAACCGGGTCATCCTCTGCGAGCGCGGCGTGCGGACATTCGAGGAGTACGTCCGCAACACCCTCACGCTGTCGATAATCCCGGCCCTGAAGGCCGCGACGCACCTGCCGGTGCTGGTCGACCCATCCCACGGCACGGGCCACGCCTACATGGTCCCGGCGATGTGCCGGGCAGCCGTTGCGGCCGGGGCGGACGGGCTGATCGTCGAGGTCCACGACGACCCCGAGCACGCGATGAGCGACGGCGCCCAGTCCATCACGCCGCAGGTGCTTCGCGATGAGATGCCCGTGCTGAGGCGCATCGCCGAGGCGGTCGGACGCGGGATGTAAACGCCCGGTCACCTGTCGCCCGCGACGGAGGGGCCTTCTTCTTGATGCCGCCGTCACCGGCCGCGAAACCCTCGCCGTAAGGGATAAATAACGTAGGGCCACGAAACCAGCCGCAATAGTCGGGGTTCGACACCTCAGCGAGGGAGTTGTATGCCCCTGCCGCCTCCAGGCAGTTCTTGCGGGGGCTGTGGAACAGCGGATAAAGGATATTCCCGTGATGACAACCGCATTGAAGAAGCTCTGCCGGTGCCTTGCCCTTGTCGCCTTGACAGTCTCGGCATCGCCGGCCTTTGCCGTCAACAACGGCGACGTGCCGATCAATACAGTCGCATCCGCCCGAAGGATGATCGAGGACCTCAACCGGACCTACGGCCAGAAGTACCAGGCAGGCCCGGCGCTGCTGAAGCAGTTGGCGGACATCGAGGCCAGGCTCAAAGCCAATGCCGACGACGGCAAGGCCAAGGCGGACCTTGTGGAGCTTATCCGCCAGGCCTCGCTGGCCAATCCGCTGCTGGACTTCGACAGGCTGCTGGTCATCCGCCGCACCAACGAGGCCAACCGCTCGCTCAACGCCTACACCTCGACGACCATTCAGAGAAAGGGCTGGGACAACGAGATTTCCGAGCTGTCCAACCTGCGCGGCCAGATCAAGGTCCGCACGGTCTACCGGCACCCGGATAGCTCGGTCATGAAGCACATGGACCTGAATTTCGCCGGTAAGCGGATCATGTTCTCCGGCGTCGGCGCCAATGGGGCCTGGGCGGTGCTGGAAGTCGACACCGATGGAAAAAACCTGCGGGAACTGACCCCTTCCGATCAGCCGGATGTGCAGTGGTTCGACTCCTGCTACCTGCCGGACGAAGGCAATATCGTTGCCTGCTCGACCGCCGGAATGCAGGGGCTGCCATGCGTGAACGGCAGCGAGCCCATGGTGAATCTCTACCGCGTCAACACCCGCAACAAGTCGGTGCGGCAGTTGACGTTCGAGCAGGACAGCGATTGGCACCCTCGTGTGCTTAACAGCGGGCGCGTTCTGTACCTGCGCTGGGAGTACACCGACACGCCGCATTACTACTCGCGTTACCTCTTCCAGATGAACCCCGACGGGAGCGGCCAGGTCGAGCACTGGGGCAGCGGCTCGTACTTCCCACCCGCTTACGTCTGGGCTCGCCCGATCCCGGACCATCCCTCGAAGATCGTGGGCATCGCAAGCGGCCACCACGCAAAGAGCGAGACCGGCCGACTCATCTTGCTGGATCCCGAACTCAGCCGCAAGTACCCGCTGCGATACAAACCACAAGACAAGGTCTGGGGGCCGGATAATACAGAAGTCAACATTCACCCGCAGGTATTGCCGGCCGAGAAGACCGGCTGCGTTCAGGAGATTCCAGGCTGGGGCCGGGACGTTGTGGGCAACGTCTACGACAATGAGGGCGGCGGGCAGAAATACACCTTCGGCACGCCCTGGCCTCTTTCGGAGAAGTACTTCCTGGTCTCGATGACCGGCTTTGGCCCGGGCGGCAAGTGGAACCTGTGCCTGGTTGACATCTACGACAACATGACGGTCCTCTACTCCGACCCGAAATACAGCATCTTCGAGCCGATCCCTCTGGCGCCCCGCAAGGCGCCGCCGGTTCTGTCCGAGCGTGTCATCCCGGGCAGGCCCACGACCATCTATTGCTCGGACGTCTACGGCGGGCGAGGCCTGAGGGATGTGCCGCGCGGCACGGTCAAGAGCATCCGCGTCCTGGCCTACCACTACGGCTATATGCACAGCGGCGGGCACGAGTCGGTCGGGCTGGAGTCAAGCTGGGACATCAAGCGCATCGTTGGCACCGTGCCCGTGGAGAAGGACGGCTCGTTCTGCTTCGAGGCCCCGCCGTACACTCCACTGGCAATCCAGCCTCTGGATGCCAATGGCGCCTCCCTTGCGCTAATGCGGAGTTGGATGACGGGCATGCCCGGCGAGGTGCTCTCGTGCAACGGCTGCCACGAGGACCTCAGCAAGGTCTATGCGGCCCCTTCGGGCACGGGGCGGGCGGCCCCGAGGCAGATCACCCCGTGGTACGGCCCGACCCGGCCGTTCGGATACGCCGCGGAGGTCCAGCCGATGCTCAACAAGTACTGCGTGGGCTGCCACAACGACGCCAATCAAAGCCCCCGCCGGCCGTCCTTCGAGAAGGGCAATCCCGGCAATTGGCAGGGCGACCGGTCGTACCTGAACCTGGTGGCCTTCGTGTGCAGGCCTGGCCCGGAAAGCGACCTGGACATGCTCTCACCCATGGAATACCACGCGTCGATCAGTCCGCTCATCCAGATGCTCGCCAAGGGCCACCACGGCGTCCAACTCGACGCCGAGGCATGGAGCCGCCTCTACACGTGGATCGATCTGAACGCCCCGCACCGGGGGATGTGGAACAACCAGAAGTATGAGAAACGCCGGCTCGATCTGTCCAAGCTCTACGCCGGCCTGACCGACAATCCTGAAGAGGAATACCGCCAGGCCGTCGCGATGCTAAGCCAGAACCAGCCGGCAAAGCCCATCATGCCCCAGAGCCAGGCCAAGCCGGTTCCGGACGGTCTGACAAGCCCGGCGTTCCCGTTCGATGCCGCAAAGGCCAAGGCCATGCAAGGCGACGGCGCCACGATGGAACTGCCCCTTGGCGGCGATCTGACGATGAAGTTCATCCGCATCCCCGCGGGCCAGTTCGTCATGGGCTCCCAGGACGGCTTCCCGGATGAGGCCCCGCGCGCGGTCGTGAAGATCGACAAGCCTTTCTGGATGGGCGCCTGCGAGGTCACAAACAGGCAGTATGCCCGGCACGACCCCGAACACGACACCCGATACATCGACGAGACCGGCAAGGACCACGCCGTGCCAGGCTACATCGCCAACCACGACAACCAGCCGGTGGCGCGAATCTCCTGGCAGGAGGCGATGCGGTTCTGCAAGTGGCTGTCGCAAAAGACAGGCCGGGGCGTGACGCTGCCGACCGAGGCACAGTGGGAATGGGCCGCCCGCGCGGGCACGGCCACGCAGTTCTACTACGGCGACGCCGACACGGACTTCAGCAAGTTCGCCAACCTTGCCGACGCCGACCGGCGGAACCTGTACGTCTCCTGGGACGGCGGGAGCAAAATCCACCAGCGCCGGCCCTACCCAGCCGACTACCTCTTCCCCCTGCGGGATGACCGGTTCAAGGACAACTGGTTCGTCGTCGACTACGTCGGCCAGTGCCAGCCTAACGCCTGGGGCCTGAATGACATGATCGGCAATGCCACCGAATGGACGCGGTCGAGCTACCGTCCGTACCCCTACAAGGCCGACGACGGGCGCAACAACGCCGACGTTTCCAAAGCGAAGGTCGCTCGCGGCGGCTCATGGTTCGATCGCCCAAAGACCGCCGGAGCATCAGTCCGGTTCCGCTACGAGTCGTACCAGAAGGTCTTCAACGTCGGGTTCCGCGTGATCATAGAGTGAATGCGCCCGGCACGATCCGCCGTTCGAGGCGGTCGGACGCGGGATGTGGCGCCGGTTACCTGTCGCCCGCGACGACGGACGACCACTGGACCATCTCGTCGAGCTCCGGGGTCTGGACCATGATATCCTGCCTGGCATCCTCGAACAGTCCGCGCGCGGGGCCTTGGGGGGCGCACTGGCGGATGTACATCTCGAACAGCCCGGCCACGTCCAGCCTGCGCGGCGTGTGGGCCGCCCAACAATGGTGACTGGATGAGCCGTTCTGATGGCTGACCGACAGCACGTAGCCCGGCGCCTCCGTGCGAAACAGCGAAATGCTGAACGCCTGCGGCCCGTCGGGCGTGAGGGACTCTGCGTGCTTCCTGGCAATCAGGTCGCCGAAGAACGTCAACATCGGCTGGCCGGTCCTCGCAACGCGGTGTTTGCTCATGAACCTTTCTCCTGTTCCGAAAAGAAGGCAGTAGGTAGTAGGTAGTAGGTAGTAGGTAGTAGGGGCCTGGCGACAGCCATCGTCCTCGTTCTCGTTCTC
>CAYOBS010000134.1:0-3489 GCA_964402305.1 uncultured Planctomycetaceae bacterium
AACCGCATCGGGCAGGGCATCGAGTTCGACTACTGCTGCGTTCACGCGGCCTTCGCGGCCCGCGAGCTTGGCTACGAGGCGGTGATGGTCAACTCCAATCCGGAGACCGTCTCGACGGACTACGACACGAGCGACATGCTGTTCTTCGAGCCGCTGACGCAGGAGGACGTGCTGAACATCTGCGAGCGGCTGAACGGCGTTCCGCTCGGTGAGCCGGGCGGCCTGCTGCACGGCGTGATCGTGCAGTTCGGCGGGCAGACTCCGCTGAACCTGGCGCGCGGGCTGGAGGAGTACAAGGTGCCGATCATCGGCACCAGCCCCGAGTCGATCGACCTGGCCGAGGACCGCAAACGCTTCGCCGAGATCATCGACGAACTCAAGCTCCGGTGCCCCCCTGGGGGGACGGCCTTTTCGGTCGAGCAGGCCCGCAAGGTGGCTGAGCGGATCGGCTACCCGGTGCTGGTGCGGCCCAGCTACGTCCTGGGCGGGCGGGCGATGGAGATCGTCTCGGACCAGCAGCAGCTCGACACGTACATGGCCAAGGCGGTTGACGCCTCGACGGTGGGGCGCGACCACCCGATATTGGTGGACAAGTTCCTGGACAACGCCACGGAGGTGGACGTCGACTGCATCGCCGACTTCGGCCTGCGCCCGGGCGGCCAGCGCGAGAAGAACCCCCGCGCCGTCGTCTGTGGCGTGATGGAGCACATCGAGCAGGCGGGCATTCACTCAGGCGACTCGGCGTGCGCGCTTCCGCCGTTCAGCCTGTCGGCCAAGGTCATCCGCGAGATCGAGCGACAGACGAGGCTGCTGGCGGAGCGGCTGGGCGTCCGCGGGCTGATGAACATCCAGTTCGCCGTCAAGGACGCCGAGGTGTACATCCTGGAGGTGAACCCCCGCGCCAGCCGGACCGTGCCGTTCGTGTCCAAGGCGACCGGCGTGCCGTGGGCGAAGCTCGCCGCCAAGATCATGGCCGGCCTGAGCATGGATGAACTCGGCGTGACCGAGGCGCCGCGCCCGCGGCAGACCTCGGTAAAGGAGAGCGTCTTCCCGTTCACCAAGTTCCCCGGCGTGGACGTGATACTCGGCCCGGAGATGCGCAGCACCGGCGAGGTGATGGGCATCGACATGAGTTTCGGCGTGGCGTTCGCCAAGAGCCAGCTTGCCGCGGGAATGAAGCTGCCCACCGAGGGCACGGTGTTCCTGAGCGTCTGCGACGGCGACAAGCCGGACATAGTCGGCATCGGCCAGCAGCTCGCGGCCATGGGCTTCAAGCTCGTGGCCACAAACGGCACACACAAGGTTCTCAGCGGCGCCGGCGTCCGCGTGCAGTTGGTGCCCAAACTGGACGAGGGCAGGCCCAACATCGCCGACATGATAACCAACCGCCAGATCAATCTGCTGATCAACACCCCGACGCGTCGCGGCCCGGCCACCGACGAGGGCAAGATTCGCGCCCTGGCCACCATCCACAACATCGGGCTTATCACCACCATGACGGCCGCCCACGCGGCGGTGATGGGCATCGCCGCCCTCCGCGCCGCCGCCGAGCCAGGCCAGCAGGCGGTAACAGCCTACACCGTGCGCCCGATCCAGGAATACTTCCCGAACTACCGGAAAAGCTGAAACGGCGGAACCGGGAACCAGGAACTCGGAACCCGGGAGAAGAAACTGCGGAATTGCCGTCGCCGTCGGTTACGCCGTTCTAAATACCGGGTTCCCGGTTCCACTTTTCCCGCTGTTCCGTGTTCCCGGTTCCGCCGTTTCTTCTTACGGGTTCCGCCGTTCGTTCCCTATCACTCCCACTCGATAGTCGCCGGGGGCTTGCTGGAGATGTCGTAGACCACGCGGTTGACGCCGCGGACTTCGTTGATGATGCGGTTGGAGATCGTCGCCAGAACGTCGTAGGGGATTCTCGACCAGTCAGCTGTCATGAAGTCGGCGGTGTCCACGGAGCGGACGGCGACCACGTCCTCATACGTTCGGCCGTCGCCCATCACGCCCACGGACTGCACCGGCAGCAGGACGGCGAATGTCTGGGCGCACTTGCGGTAGAGGTTGTTGGCGTGGATTTCCTCCAGCAGGATGTTGTCGGCCTTGCGAAGGACTTCCAGTCGCTGCCTGGTGACCTCGCCGAGGCATCGCACGGCCAGGCCGGGGCCGGGGAACGGGTGGCGCCAGACCAGCGTCGGCGGCAGGCCCAGCAGTTCGCCGGCGCGGCGGACCTCGTCCTTGAACAGGTCGCGAAGCGGCTCGATTAGCTCGAAGCCGAGTTCCGCCGGCAGGCCGCCGACGTTGTGGTGCAGTTTGATGTTCGCGGCCTGGCCCGCCAATGAATGCCCGGACTCGATCACGTCCGGGTACAGCGTGCCCTGGGCAAGGAAGCGGGCGTTGGGAATGTTCTTGGCGGCCTGCTTGAACATGTCGATGAACGCATGGCCGATGATGCGGCGCTTCTCCTGCGGGTCGGTCACGCCGGCCAGCAGAGTCAGGAACTCGTTCTCGGCCTCGATGACGGTCAGGTCGATGTGGAAGTGGTCGGCGAAGGTCGTGCGGACCAGTTCGACCTCGTTCATCCGCAGCAGCCCGTTGTCGACGAGGATGCACGAGAGGCGGTCGCCGATGGCCTTGTGCAGCATGGCCGCGACGACCGATGAGTCCACGCCGCCCGAAAGCCCGCAGATGACCCGCTCGTCAGGCCCGACGCGCCGCCGGACATCCGCGACCACCTGCTCGATGAACGAGCCCATCTTCCAGAGGCCCTGGCAGAGGCAAACGTCGTAAAGGAAGTTGACGAATATCTCGTTGCCGTGCGGCGTGTGCGTAACCTCCGGGTGGAACTGCACGCCGAAGAACGGGATTTTGCGGTGCCTGACGGCCGCGTAGGGGCAGGAGGCGGTGGTCGCCAACGGGATGAAGTCCGGCCCGAGGTCGTGGATCTGGTCGCCGTGGCTCATCCACACGCTCGTGGCGGCGGGGATGTTCTTCAGGAGCGTGCCGGCGTCCAGGACGGTAAGCGCGGCCCGGCCAAACTCGCGCGAGGCGGCGGGCTTCACGTCCGCACCGAGCATCTGGCAGCAAAGCTGCATGCCGTAGCAGATGCCCAGGATCGGCACGCCAAGCTCGAATATCTCCTTGCGGCATCGCGGCGCGCCGGCCTCGTACACGCTCGAGGGCCCGCCGGTGAAGATCAGGCCCTTGACGTTCAGGTCGCGGATTTCCTCGGCCGAGACGTCAGGCCGGGCAAGAACGCTGTAGACGCCGTTCTCGCGAACGCGGCGTGCGATGAGCTGTGCGTACTGGCTGCCGAAGTCCAGGATTACGATGGTTTCCGCTTGTCCGATTCGCTCGCTCATTGCGGTGGCCTCACAAGTCCATTCCGAGTGCCGGAGTGAAGGGAACATGATACGCCCGGCCGGCGGGTATGGCAATATCGCGGTCGCCATTGTGGATTGCGGATTGTCCCGAGCGAAGTCGAGGGGCGGATTG
>CAYOBS010000134.1:3589-9039 GCA_964402305.1 uncultured Planctomycetaceae bacterium
GCGGATTGTCCCGAGCGAAGTCGAGGGGCGGATTGCCTGGGCGAATATCTTCCGGGAAAGGAATCCGCAATCCGCAATCCGCAATCCGCAATCCGCAATCCGCAATCGTTCGGCGGCTTTGTTGCTCGTTTGCCGCTCCGATGATATGATGGGGCTCTGGCGTCTGGGAACAGGACGGTTTAATGCGGCTTCATGCGTTTTCAAAAAGGCATCTGCTGGCAGTTCTGTTGTCATTCTCGCTGGGGATGTCCCTGGCGGGTTCGCGGGTGTCCCTTCCGCTTCGCCACGCGACACAGTTCGCGCTGGCGCCGCTTGGCGATGCGCCCATGTACGCGGCCTCGAAACTCCGGGCCAGGCTCAACCGCCAGGCCGAGCCGCGACTGTCGGACGAGCAGGCCGAGCAAGTGCAGGCCGAGAACCGCTACCTTCGCCGGCTGTCGGATCACTGGCAGGCCCAGAGCGAGGTTTTCGAGCGCCAGGCTCAGCGGCTGGCGAATTTCCAGCGGATGTACGGCCCGACGGCCGACCTTGGTTGCGAGTTGATTCCGGCGCACGTTGTGGGGGCCGGGTCGCTTCCATACGACCGCACCCGCGTGCTGAGCAGCGGCGGCGGGCAGGGCATCAAGTCTGGCGATGCGGTCACCATGCGGGAAGTCGCCACCAACCGTTCCAAGGCCCTGCCGCCCAAGCTGGCGGTGGTGAACGAATCCTCGCTGGTCGGGCGGATCGTAGATTCCGGCGCGTTTACGGCCCGGCTTCAGCTTGTCACGGACCGGGAGTTCAAGATCAACGGGCGGATCAGGCGCGTGATCGTTCCGGGCCGGATGCGGACGGTTACGGTCACCGAGGGCAGCCTGCCAAGCACGACGCAGCTTGAGCCGAAGAACAACACTCCTATCGAGGTGCTTGCCATCGGCGACGGCGCCGACATGGTCGTGGCGCCGGACGTCAAGGCTTACCACAACGTCCTGCCCGGGGACCAGCTCTGGGCCAGCGCCGAGAAGGAGTACCTGCCGGTTGACATTTACATCGGCAAGGTCGAGAAGGTCGAGCTCAACGAGAAGGACTCGCGGCGAGTGACGGTTTACGTCCGCCCGCCCGCCGACGTTGCCGACGTGCGCGACGTGTTCATCATCAGCCCGTTAACCGCGCAGCCCCAGAGGCCCTAGAGGCCAGGAAACGCCCGGATGCGATGGATACCGCTTCTAATCCTGACCTACGCGGTGGTGCTGCTGGAGACCTGCGTCGGGTGGGTGCTGTTCATCGACAGTTCGTCGCTGGGCGCCGTTGGCCCGGACCTGGCCGCCATGGTGGTGGTGTTCATCGCGTTCTACGCTCGCGGCGCCACCGACGCGATGTTTGCTGCCTGGATACTCGGCCTGGCAGTGGACCTGACCACCGGCGGCGGCATAGGAGCGATGACGGTCGTGGGACCCATGTCCATCGCGTACTGCCTGGCCGCGGGGCTGCTCTGGCGGGCACGGGAGGCGTTCTTCCGCGAACGGGCCGTCACGCAGGCGATACTGGCCTTTGCGTTCGTCGCATTGGCGCACGGGACGTGGGCGACCGCCCAGGCCATCCTCGCGCCGGGACACGTGACTCTTGGCGATTACGGCCGAACCGTGCTCCAGGTGCTCGCCGTGGCGTGCTACACCGCCGTGCTGATGCCCCTGGCGCACTGGGGCCTGCGCAGGTGCCAGCGGTTCTTCCTCATCGCGGCGGCAGGACCGGGCTGGCGGATGCGACGATAACGGGAGAGCTAGTGTAGTGTCTCAAAAGAATTGCACCTTAATCGGGCAGCCCGAAATTCGAAATCCTAAGCACTAAATCCTAAACAAATTCGAAATTCGAATGACAAATGATCGAAACAAAACTGCCAGGCCGGTCGTCGAGTTCTCAGTTTCGGTCATTTGGGCTTTGAGCTTTCGGATTTGTTTAGGATTTAGAGATTCGAATTTCGGATTTACAAACTCATGATAATTCACCATCTATTTGAGACACTACGCTATGACCTGAGACCTTCTTTTCTGGGCGACAATGTATAAGCAGCGAATCAAGGTGTTTCTCGGCCTGCTTGCGGCCGTGTTCCTTTTGCTTGTCGGCAAGCTGGTTCAACTCCAGGTCATAGAGGGCAAGCAATACCGCCTCAAGGCCGAGGAGGCCATGCGCAAGGTGAGCATCCTGCCGGTGATGCGAGGCAAGATCACCGACCGCAAGGGGCGTACCCTGGCGATGGACGAGCCATGCTTCGACTTTTGCCTGCACTACCGCCTGCTGACCAACGACAAGGGCTGGATCAAGGAGCAGACTCGGCAGATTGCCCGCGAGATGCACATCGACAAGGCCGAGGCGGCGAGGATTTACAAGGAGCGTTACGACAGGACCTGGGCGACGGCACGCGAGCTGGCGGCCAGGGCGGGGACGGACCTCGACGAGGCCGCCGCCACCGCGGTCGAGAAGGTCCGGGCCGTCAGGCGGATCGTCAACCGCGACCGCACCGAGGAGATAACCGTCGCGGAAGAAGAGCAGCTTCACCCTGTCATAGCCAGGCTGGACGATCTGACCGCCTTTGGGCTTCGGGAGGAGATCGACGCCGGCAAGCTTATCGGCATCGCGGCCGAGCCGAGCTTCTGGCGGAAGTACCCGTTCGGCCCCGACGCATGCCACGTCATCGGGATGACGGGCAAGGTCTGGCCGGAGGAGATGGAAAGCCTGAACATCAAGGCCGACCAGGCGCCCTGGCTGGAGCGCATGCGGTCGAACTACCTGCCGGGCGACACGATCGGCAAGGTCGGCGTCGAGAAGATGTGCGAGCAGTACCTGCGGGGCCGGCGCGGCTACCGGCGGTACCGCCTGTCCGGCGAGACGCTCCGCGAGGAGCCCACCGTCCAGGGCGGCGACATGCACCTGACGCTCGACATCGTTCTGCAAAAACAGATTGCAGAAATGTTCGAGGCCAAGGGCTTCACCGGCGCCGCGGTGGTGCTGAACCTCGGCGAGCCGCGGGCGCCGATGAACGAGGTGCTGGCCATGGTCTCGGTGCCGACGTACGACCTCAACGACTACGCCAGGAACTACCCCAGCCTGGTAAGGGATGAGGTCCGCCTGCCGCTGATGCACAGGGCCATCGTCCAGCGCTACCAGCCTGGCTCGACGGTAAAGCCATTGGCGGCGATCGCGGCCCTGGCCGAAGGGGTTATCACGCCCGCCACGACCATCGACTGCCGCGGGTACATGTACAACCCGGATTCGTTTCGGTGCTGGATTTACAGGAATTACGGCAACGGGCACGGGCCGCTGAACGTTATCGAGGGCCTCCAGCACAGTTGCAACATCTTCTTCTACACGGTTGGCCAGCGCCTTGGGACGCGCCGGCTGTGCGATTGGTTCTGCCTGTTCGGCCTGGCCGAGCCGCCAGGCACGGGCCTGCCATCGGAACGGGCGGGCACCGTGCCGACCGAGCAGTGGCTGCTCGCGAGATCCAACCGCGGCTATCAGCCCGGCGACGCGCGTTTCATGGCCGTCGGGCAGGGGCTGCTGACCGTCACGCCGCTGCACATGGCAGACGCGATCGCGACAATCGCCCGCGACGGCGTGTTCCTCTCGCCGACCCTGGCCCTCGAGGCCGGGCCGAAGCAGGTTCGGCGGGACCTGCCGATAGTTCCCGCGCACATGAAGGCTGTCAAGGAAGGCATGTACCGCGTGGTCAACGAACGCATCAGCGGCACGGCCTACAAATACTTCCACGGCCCGGGCGTCACGCCGGTCGAGGGCGTGGAAATCTGCGGCAAGACCGGCACGGCCACGACCGCGCCGCAGCGGATAGACTCCAACAATAACGGCCGGATCGACCAGGACGACCAGATCGTCCGCAGTGGAGACACCGCCTGGTTCGTGGGTTTCGCCCCGAGAGAGAATCCGCGGATCGCCCTGGCCGTAACCGTGGAATACGTCGAAGGCGGCGGAGGCAAGAACGCCGGGCCCATCGCCCTGGAAATCGTCCGCCTGTGCCAGCAGATGGGATATATTCGGTAAATGCGCGACACGCTCAAGACATACCTGAAGTTCACAAGCTGGCCAATAATCCTGGCCATGCTGGTGCTCATGAGCATCGGATTCATGGCCATATCGGCCTCCGAGCGCGCCGACCCTACGATGCATGGTTTTGCCTCCAAGCAGGCAGTCTTCGCCTGCGTGGGACTCCTGGCGTTTGTCGCCGTCACCATTGTGCCTTACCAGGTCGCCGGACGCCTGGCGTATCCGCTGTTCGCCATAACGCTGGCGATTCTTGTCCTCGTGCTGATGCTGCCGCCGATCCGCGGCTCGCGGCGGTGGATCAACCTGGGCATAATCGCGCTTCAGCCTTCGGAACTGGCGAAGATATCCTTCATCATCCTGCTGGCATGGTACCTGCGAATGGGCGACCATTACCGCAAGCTCCTGGGCCTGGCCGTGCCGTTCGTGCTGACGTTCGTGCCGATGGGCCTGGTCCTCATCGAGCCGGACCTCGGCACCAGCCTGCTCTTCCTGCCGACGCTCTACATCATGCTCTTCATGGCCGGGGCGAAGCTGCGGCACCTGCTGGGAATCGTCGCTCTGGCCACGGTGCTGCTGTTTCTGCCCGTGCCGCATACGCTGCCAGGCGACATGCCCTCGTCGCAGCGGCTCGACCACGAGGCCCTGGCATACTGGTGCGACCACGACAGCGGCAGGGCGGTCTCGGCCGCCTCGCTGGTCAAAATGAAAGGCCACCAGATCAGCCGGATCGTAGGCTGGCTCAGGCAGGACCAGCCGCGAGTCGTCCAGAGCACCGGCTACCAGTTGCACCAGTCCAAGATGGTTCTGGGCGCCGGCTGCATCACCGGCCAGCGACAGGACAGCCTCGTAAACGAGTACTTCCGCATGCTGCCGGACGACCACACCGACTTCATCTTCAGCGTCGTCGGAGGCCAGTGGGGCCTGGCCGGGTGCGTGGGGGTGCTGCTGTGTTACTTGCTCGTCTTCATTTCCGGCGTGGAGATTGCCGTGTGTACGTACGATCCCTTCGGCAGGCTGCTGGCGGTGGGGGTGATGGCCCTGCTGTTCTCGCAGATGTTCATCAACGCCGGCATGACGATGGGCCTCATGCCGATAACCGGCATGACGCTGCCGCTGGTCAGCTACGGCGGCTCGTCGCTGGTGGTCAACTGCGCGGCGCTGGGGCTGCTGGTCAACGTCGGGCAGCGCAGGCCAATACTGCTGGGCAAACGCCCATTCGAGTTCGGCGAGAAAAAGGAAAAGCCCCCGGCCCCGTATGGACCGTTCAGCCAGGCATAGGGATGGTCCCATGGCGCGGTCTTTGGCCGCAACCAAAGAAAAAGAATATCTCGCGCAGAGGGCCTGGCGCAGCCTTCGGCCGCAACCCAATTGCGGATTGCGGATTGCGGATTGCGGATTGAAGATTACCGCCG
>CAYOBS010000135.1:0-8996 GCA_964402305.1 uncultured Planctomycetaceae bacterium
GCCCCAATTGTGCCGCCCGCACAGGTGCGACAAATACCTATTCGTCAGGGCTGGAGTTGTCCGATGATCCCATGCAATGGGTGCCGCCTGACACTTCCCGGGCCGAAAGACGTGGTTGCTCCGGCCCTGCCTGCCCCGTTGGGGCGGGCCTGCGCAAACCGCGGCACCCAGCATACGCGGAGCGCTCGTAGTGACGCCGTAAGGCGTTATTCTTCTTTGTGCTTTGCGGGCTACTTCGAACATCCGCAACGCATCCGGCTCCCCGCAAGGGGAGCCGAATGGCGTCTGCCAGGATGTATAACATTCCCGCTAAGATCTGTTCGAGTTCGAGTCAGGCCCCGGCTTGGGGATCGGCCTGCGCTCTGGCGTCGGCCTTGTCGCCGGGGGCGTCAGCGGGGTGATGGGCTTTGGCGTCACCACTTCCGGCGGCGTGGTCGGCTTGGGGATCGGCCTGCGCTCCGGCGTCGGTGCGGGCCTGCGCTCTGGCGTCGGCCTTGTCGCCGGGGGCGTCGGCGGGGTGATGAGCTTTGGCGTCACCACTTGCGGCGGGGTGGTCGGCTTGGGGATTGGCCTGCGCTCCGGCGTCGGCGTGGGCCTGCGCTCCGGCGTCGGCGTGGGCCTGCGCTCCGGCGTCGGCGTTGGTGCGGGCGGGGTTCGCGTCGGCGGTGCGGCGGGCTTTGGCGTCACCACTTGCGGCGGGGTGGTTCTTGGCGGCGTGGTTCTTGGAGGCGTGGTTGGGTTTTGGGCAGGGATCACCACGTCGCCGGCCGGACGCCTGGGCCGGATGTCAACCATAGGCTCGATGCGCTGGCCGGGCGGGCCAGGCCGGCGGACCGTTTGCGCCGCGGGCAGCCTCGGCTGGGGCTTGGCGGGGTTGTGCGACCATTGCTGGGCGGTCGGCCTGGCCGCGACGACGACAGGCCGGGTTGCCCGGCTAATCGTGGGGCCACGGGTGAATACCACATCGCGGTCGACGGGGCGCCAGTGGTTCTCCTCATATCGCCACTGCGGATGCCAGCCGGCCCCGACCACCACCCTGCGTCCGTGCCAATCCAGGCAGTTGCCCAGCCACCTGCCGCTGGTGAACCTGACGCTGAAGATGATGGGCGCCGGCTGCGGGCGGCGCACGTAGACGATGACCGGATCGTACAGCGGCACGTAAATCACTTCCGGGCTGGCCGGGAGGATCTCGACGTAGTTGTCGGCCACGATGACCAGGTGCTGCGGCGTGCTCCGGAGCGTCTGGGCCTCGATGGCCATTGTTCGCAGGCGCTGGATCGACATGAGCACATCATCCTGTTGGGTCAGGAACGCCGCTCCGATCGCCTGCATCCAGTCCGCGTGCTCGGCCAGCATTTGCAGCACATCAGGGTAGTGTGCCACGGCCTTGACCGACGGCTCCAGGTTCAGCGCCTCGATGGCCGCGTCGCCGGATGCGGGATTGGCTTGTCGCCACTGCCAGGCCCAGGCGATCTCCGCCGGGTACGTGCATGCCGGCAGCACCTCGGCCAGCAGGGAGTCCGGGTACAGGGCGATGGGCGCCAGCAGTTCATCGAGCTGCTCATTGGACAGCCCCGGCTGGGCCTGGAACCGGGGTAGCGGCTGGACCTGGGCCTGGGCAGTCGGGGTAACGACGACCGGTTCCCGATAGGCATCGGGTGTCGCGTAAACGTGAGTCCTGGTCCCCTTCGAGCAGCCACCCAATGCCACGGCGGCAGCCATTATTGCCATCATCGTCGCCAGGGCCGCGTTGCGAAGTTTTCTTGAAGTTGTCATGTTCTCGCCCTTTCCCATTCCCAATGCACCGTTAGTACTGTACCGGGGTAACGTTGTCATGTCATGCACATAGACACGCCGGGGCGGGGCCGGTTAGCGGTTTTCGCCCCGTGTGGCCGCGGAACCCGCAATGGCATCCGTTCGCGCAGGACTCCAAGCCCGCTCCGCTGCCCACGTTGCGGGCAGAAATCTGGGGACACCATACAGATTACCCTTGCCAACCCGGTGCGGTCGGGTAGGATTAGAGCATGGCCAGGCTAGCACGAGTCGTCGTACCCGACTGCCCGCATCATGTCATCCAGCGAGGCAACCGGCGGCAGAGGGCTTTTTTCTGAATTAATCGATATCGCGGTGTCCCCAGATTTTTTTCCAGATTTAACGCGGCCGAGTTGACTTACGACTGCCAAAGGGCCTCCATGGGTACCGCATGAAGATTCTTCCCGAAGGGCACGGTCTCCCGGCCCTGGTACAGCATGACGCCCCGGTGGAAGCGTTTGCCGGTTTCCTCGGCCAGTGACTGAAGACCTCTAAAGTCCCCCGCACCCACGGTGGCGCTGGTCTTGACCTCGATGCCGACCAGATCGCCCGAGGGCGACTCGAGCACAACGTCCACCTCCTGGCCGCCCAGCGTCCGGAAATGGAACAAGCCAGGTTCGGTCTTGCTCCAGCTTGCCTGCTTGCGCAGTTCCATGACGATGAAGTTCTCGGCCAGCGGCCCCAACATCTGCGACTGACGCAGCAGACTCTCATCAACCTGGCCGACCAAGCTGGCAGCCAGGCCGGTGTCGTTGAGATACAGCTTAGGCGACTTGACCAGACGCTTGCCCAGGTTGCCCGACCACGCCGGCAGCAACTGCACCAGGAAGGTCGCCTCCAGGAGGGCCATGTAGCGCTTCAGCGTCGTCTGGGGCATGCTCAGACTGCGCGAGACCTCGGATTGGTTCAGCAGCGATCCGATCCGGGATGCCAGCAACGTAAGAAGACGGGGCATCGCACTAAGCCCCTCGACGTTGGCCAGATCCCGTACGTCGCGCTGGAGAATGGTCGATATGTACGAGTTGAACCAGGCCCGTCGGCGGCTTGGTGCCTCGCGGCGATGGGCCTCGGGGTATCCGCCCCGGAGGATGCGATCGATCAGAGCGGGACCGTCCCTGGAGGCCACGACTGCCTTGATGGGTTTGTCGGTGAACAGCATGTCGATGAAGCTCTCCCGCTTGCCCGCGATCTCGCCCTGCGACAGGGGCCACAACGGCAGAATCTCCATCCGTCCCGCCAACGACTCTGAGAGCTTCGGCAGCATGAGAACGTTCGCCGAGCCGGTCAGCAGGTACCGGCCGGGCTTGCGGTTACGGTCCACGTCGGCCTTGATGGCCAGGAACAGCTCCGGTGCCCGCTGGACCTCGTCCAACGCGATTGGGCCTTCGATACCGGCCAGGAAGCCGGCCGGGTCGGCCGTGGCTGCTCCAAGGACGGCTGCATCGTCTAAGGTCAAATACCTCGCCGGATGGTTAGTGGATGTGATGTGCTGGACCAGGGTGCTCTTGCCGGTCTGCCTGGCTCCGTGCAACAGGACTACCGGGCTGTCCGCCAGCGCATCCAGTAGCCGCGATGAGATATGTCTCTGAAGCATAGGTGCAAAATAACCAGTTGGTGGACGAATTACAACCACATTCTGGGTGTCCTACCGAAAAGTGAGCGACCTGACTTTCTGGCGTAGGCGGCGCCGCCTGGTTGACCATCAGGCAATGGCATCTGTTCGTAGCGAACCGGCGCGTGGGTTCCGGCCGATTCGGTCCCCAAGGGACCTCATCATCCGGCGTTTGTAGGGGAGAAGGCGGGTGTCATCAGCCGGCGTTTCAACTTGTCATGGTTCGTCTTTCGAGGCGACAGGCGCTCTTTCTCCTCTCTGTTCCGAAAAGATGGCAATAGGTGGTCGCGGCACGATCCCGGCGACAGCTATCGTCCTCATTCTCGTTTTCGTCATCGTCCTCGGCTTTTCGCTTCTTCGGGTGTGCCAAAGGCTCTTGTGCGACTACTTACTACTTTCTCCCGCTCTGTGCGCGAGTCGCCTGGAATAGCGACCGGCACACACCGGCCTTGCCGGGCCTGGGGCGTGTTCATAGAATGAGATTGTCAGTCAAGCCTCAACGTTGTCCGGCCCGGGCAGTGCATTGAAGGAGAAAGACGTATGGCCTATCGCCAAAAGGCATCGTGCTTGGCGCTGGTGTTGGCGGCGTTGTGGGGCGGCTATGCCGCGGCGGCCGAGGGGCTTGCCCCGCGCCCCGCGCTGGGGCTTGTGAAGGACTCGCCGGCGCTGAAGAACCCCCTGATGGACTTCGACAGCCTGGTGTTCATCCGCCGCTACACGTACAACTCCAACCACTATTACACCGAGTACATCAACGCCCGCTGGACGCCCGGCGGCGGGCTTTGCGTGCTGGACCTCAAAACCGGCGAGGTCCGCGAACTCGCCCCGCGGCTCAAGGGCGGCGTGTTCATGCGGTTTGACGTGTCGTTCGACGCGAAGAAGGTGGTCTTCGACTGGAAGTGCGACGCCCAGGAAGGCTACCGCATCTACGAAGTAAAGATAGATGGCACGGGCCTGCGGCAGCTTACCTTCCCGCCGGCAGACGAGAAGGAGCTCCAGAAGAACTTCCGCGCCACGGGCCATTATCACCACGGCACCGACGACATGCACCCGTGCTACCTGCCCGACGGCGGGATCGCGTTCATCTCGACTCGCTGCCAGTACGGCATCCTCTGCGACACGCCGGACGACTTCACCACGACGGTGCTCTACCGCATGGACGCCGGCGGCAAGAACATGCAGAAGCTATCCAACAACTCCGTCAGCGAGGCCTGCCCGGCGGTCCTGCCGGATGGGCGGATCATGTACACGCGGTGGGAGTACGTCGACAAAGGCGCCGTGAGCGTAAAGTGCCTTTGGGCGATGAACCCCGACGGCAGCGGCTCATCGGAGATCTACGCCAACGACATCTCGCTTCCGCCGACGTTCATTTACGCCAGGCCGATCCCCGGCGTGGTCAACCATTTCGTCACAATGGGCACGCCGCACTGCCCGCAGAACGGCGTGGGGACGGTCATCCGCCTGGACATGAACCGCAACATCCGCACCCGCGAGCCGATGACATACATGACGCCCTACGTTGACATACGGGCCGAGGGCGGGTTCTCGTTCAAGTCCGACGATGGCGGGTGGGACAACGACGGCGACGGCAGGGGGCCGCTGTTCCGAGACCCGTACCCGCTTTCGGACAAGTATTTCCTTGTCGCCCACAAGCCGGCCGGGCCGGGATGGACGGACCCCAAGGCCTACGGCCTGTACATGCTGGATGAGACCGGCAAGGTCGAACTGATCTACCAGGATCCCGAGATGTCGAGCTGGGAGCCGTTTCCGCTGCGGCCCAGGCCCGTGCCGCCCGTGATTCAGACCGCCCACGACGAGCAGCTCGCCGCCCGCAACCTCGCCCGTTGCGTCGTTGCCGATGTGTACCACGGGCTGGAGAACGTACCGCGCGGCACAATCAAGTACATCCGGGTGCTCGAGCAGGTGCCCCGGCCCTGGGCGTCGCGACGCCGATGGGGCGGCGACGAGTACGACCAGCAGCACACCTGCATCACCAAGGACACGCACCTGGGCCTGAAGGTCCAGCACGGCGTGGTGCCCGTCGAGGCCGATGGCTCGGCCCAGTTGCTGGTGCCGGCAAAGGCAAATGTCTTTTTCCAGGTGCTCGACGAGAATTACATGGCCATGCAGACCGAGCGGACTTACGTCAACTACATGCCGGGCGAGAGCCGGTCGTGCGTGGGCTGTCACGAGACGCCCGAGAGCCTCTTGACCGCGACGCCGGGCGGCAAGCTGATGGCTCTTCAGCGGGCCCCGTCGATGCCGGGCCCGCAGCCTGGCGAGCAAAGCGGGCAGCGCCCGCTGAACTACATCACCGACGTTCAGCCGGTGCTGGACAAGTACTGCGTGCGCTGCCACGGCGGCAAGGAGCCCAAGGCCGGTATGGACCTCAGCGGGGAACTGACGGACCTGTGGTGCAAGTCGTACGTCAGCCTGGTGCCGGAGCGGCAGAGCGGCCCGTACTTCGACCGCGGCGTGCTCGGGCCGGTCATCGGCGAGAACCACCCCAAGACGGGCAACGTGCATTACCTGCCCGCAAAGTCGCTCGGCTCGCACGCCAGCGTGCTGGTGGCCATGCTCGCCAAGGGCAAGGTGACGCTGGCGGACCCAACGGCGGCCCAGAGGGCAGACAAGCTGGCCGAGCAGCACAAGGACATCAACCTCAAACCTGAGGAGCTTCTGAAGATAACCAACTGGGTTGACACCAACTGCCAGTATTACGGCTCGTGGTGGGGCCGGCGGAACCTGGAGTACAAGGGCCACCCCGACTTCCGCCCCGTGCCGACCTTCGCCGACGCCATCCGCATGACCTCGCCCATTCCGGAAGACAAAAGATAGCGACATGAACGCCCTGATCATATACCACACGATTACGGGTCATACGCGGCGCGCCGCGGAGGATGTCGCCGAGGGCCTGGCCGGCGAGGGCGCCGCCGCCAGGCTGCTGCCGGCCGGCGAGATGGCGCAGTGGGATGTGGCGGGCCAGGCCATCGTCGTAGTCGGCAGTCCGTGTCACGCGGGGTCCCTGGCGATTCGGGCAGGGGTTTCGGGTGCGGTCCTTGCGGCCCTGAAGAAACTGGCCGCCTCGACGCTGGCGGGCATGGTCGTCGGGGCGTTCTCGGTACACTCCGCCTACGGCGGGCGCCGGACGGTCCAGGCCATCGAACGCTGTCTCCGGGCAGCCGGGGCAACGGTGCCGGCACCGGGCGTTGTGGTAAAGGCGGGCGTGCCATTGAGCCTCTTCACCGGGCCAAAGGCGTCCGAGCAGTGCCGCGAAGAACTGCGCCATCTTGGCCGCACACTGGCCCAGGCCGCCAAGGCCGGCCGCGAAGCCGGGCCTGCCCGTGAGTAGCGGCCCCACCGCCAAGGGCAATCCGAGCCATGCCACCAGCCATGATCTGTATGGTGTCCCGAATGGCCCGTAGATAAGGCCTTGAGTCTCGATTCCATGAGCCCAAGGGGCTCACACAGCCTAGTGTACCGTCAACCTTGATTTTGCGGGTGCCGTGGCTGCCGTGTTCAGCGGCGAAGTGGTCGCAAACGCCGCGTCCCCGACACCGGCACCCGTAATTTCGATCTTGACGGAAGACTAGCCCAGGGCAACGCCCTGGGTGGTGGGTGTTTTGTGAAATGAGCCCTGTAAGGGCGACACAAGCTCTTGCAACGACGGATATTGCGCCCTTTCAGGGCTTGGATTATAATGTGCGTCTGCAACCCAGGGCGGCGCTTCGCTCTGCCCTGGGCTAGGCTGTTAAAGCCCTTCGGGCTGAAAAAGTAAGAATCCAAAGGCTTATCTTCGGGCCATTGCATGGTGTCCCCAGATTCCGCCCAGATTACGACATCCTACCGCCACCGCGCCACGTCTCGACTCTACCAGATTCCACAGATTCCGTGTCCCCAGATTCCGAAGATAATCCATTGGCTTCTCTTTGCGAAGAGACGTTAGACTTGAGAATCGAAGGAACGGATTATCCTGGTCGGAGAACAGTGATGAAGCGACGGACTTCTTGGAAGGATCTCGTGGCAGAGACCCTGGATAAAAAGGGCGGCGAAGCTACGCTCCGTGAAATCACCGAGAGCCTTCGCGACCACCCGTTGCGACCTGAAACGCGCACGTGGCAGGCGACCATCCGCCGCGTAGTCCGAGAGTTCAAGATGTTCGAACCATTCACAACACCTGAGGGATTGGTGGCCTACCGGGTGATCAGGACCGTAGAGGGACCGCCTCATATTTCGCCGTCTGGACTTGACCCCCATGGTGAGCAACAGGGAATGTTGCTCCAACTGGGCCGATGGTGCGGTTACGAGACCTTCACAAATGCGACGGACCGCACGATCCGGAAGATCGCCGGGGTCCCAATCGCCGATTTCGCCACGGTCCGAAACGACCCGGAAAGCCTGCGCGGTCTTCCTTTGGCCAAAATACGCAACACGGACGTTCTTTGGATGGCGGAGGATGCCGAGGGGCTGTACACCAAGTACGCCTTCGAAGTGGAGGAAAGCACGAAAGTCAAGTCGGGGCTGTTGCGACTGCTGCGGATTCCATCTCGCTTTCAGACCCGGCTGTTCATCATTGGGAAGGGGGAAGAAGAGGCATCCCTTTTCCGGCGTTACGTCCAGGACTCGCCATTTCGAGAGGCGGCGCGACGATTGCAGTTCCATTTATACGAGGAAGTCGAGGCCTTCTACGAAGGGGGACGGCGGTTTGACCGGGAAAGAAGGACGTTTGACGTTGAACTGAACCGCACTGTTTAGTATCTGGAGAACAGGATTCCGAGTTAGCTTCCGCCCACTCCAACCACAGACGGATAGTCTGGGCACGTCTTAGGGATGTCGCCTCGCTGAGCCCGGCGTACCTCCTGAGCACGTCGGCAATGCCCCGGTCTAACCGACCCGAGTCGAGGTTTCCTCTCCAAATTTTCCGAGCAGTCTGGACGATGGGCAAACCCATGATCCGGGAGTGGAGCAGGGCTTTCGCCTTCACTGTTTCGCATTGGCAGAGAACCGAACCCGTCTCCGTTAAGGCCCATCCCGCATCGAGCCGGCGTAGGAATCCCAGGTAGGCTGCGGCCTGGCGGTAGTAGCAGACTTGCCGTTCCGTCAGGTCCATGGAATTTGCCAGTTCGCCAATGCCGACGTCCCCGTTCCGATGAGCCAAGATCAAATCGACGATTCGTTCGGGGTTGTCGGCCTGGGGAATGCCCTCGAAACGCACGGCACCAAGCGCCACATACTCCCCCATCAGTTCTAAACCCGTAAATCTCCTGTTCATCCTAGCCGCGGCGATTCCGGTAGTGGCGGAACCTGAGAAGGGGTCCAAGACAACGTCGTCCTCATCGGTGGAGGCCGCAATGATGCGTTCGAGAAGGCCCAGGGGCTTCTGCGTGGGGTGTTTGCCGAAGGCCTTCTCGTCGCGCCGCGGGGCCTCGATGTTCCACACGCTGAGCATCTGCTTGCCGCCGTTGATGCGCTTCATCAACGGGTAGTTGAACTTGTGGCGGGTGGTCTTGTCCCGCCCCGCCCAGATGATGGTTTCGGTGGCGTGCGTGAAGTAGCGGCAGGAGAGGTTGGG
>CAYOBS010000136.1:0-8975 GCA_964402305.1 uncultured Planctomycetaceae bacterium
CAGCCTGGACGACGCGCACTCGGCCAGATGCGTCTTGCGCTACGGCCGCATGGCCTATCGCTTGACCCCTGGAAAACTAGGGAAAACTAGGAAAACTAGCACCACAGCGCGACTTAGTTCATGGACTCCTGGGAATACATGACGGCAGTTGATCGACGTCGATGCCCATCGCCAGCAGGCGGGCAACAGTCGCTCTGGTATGGAATACCCGAGCCTGCTGGTTGTGCGTCTGGTGGTAGGCGATCTTCTCTGCTGCGTCCCGGTAGATGCCTCGCCGGGCGGCGGAGTGCCTGGACTGAGCTTCCACCCAGGCCGAAGCCGCCGTCCGTACCTGTTCCACGGTCAAGTACAGGCTCTCGGTCGTTTTTTTCTCGGAGTCGCTGATGGACTCGGGCACGGAACAACTGGCTCTTTTTTCTTCTTTTCGACAAAGACAAGAGACCGCTTTGTGACCTACGACCTTCACAACGAGTTGGCCGCTCTGCGGGGCCAGGGGCTGCTGCGGCAGCTTCGCCCGCTGCCGGAGTGCGGCGCGAGAATCCGCCTGGCCGGCGGGCGGGTGGTGCTGAACCTCTCATCCAACGATTACCTCGGGCTGGCTGACGACCCGCGAGTCAAGGCTGGCGCGATCGAGGCCGTCGAGCGCCTCGGCTGCTCGGCGCGTGCGTCGAGGCTGATGGCGGGGGACCTGGAGCTCTGCGAGCAGCTCGAGGCCGACCTGGCCCTGCTGGTCGGCACGGAGGCTGTGCTGGTCTTCGGCAGCGGCTTTCTGGCGAACCTTGGCGTGATGTCCGTCGCGGCGGGGCGGGGGGATGAGGTCTTCGCCGACCGGCTCAACCACGCCAGCCTGACCGATGGCATGCAACTGAGCCAGGCGCGCTGGCGCCGCTACCGGCACAAGGACGCGGGGCATCTCGCGGGCCTGCTGGCAAAGTGCGCGGCCGAAGGCGGCGCCGGACCCTTGGGGCTTGCCGCGCGGCGGCTGGTGGTGGTTACCGACTCGATCTTCAGCATGGACGGCGACCGCGCGCCGCTTGATGAGGTTGCGGAGATTGCCGCGCGGCACGGCGCGATGCTCGTCGTGGATGAGGCGCACGCCATCGGCGTCATGGGCGCCGGCGGCGGGGGAATCTGCCGCGAGGGCGGGTGCAAGGCCCGGCCGGACTTCGTCGTCGGCACGCTCAGCAAGTCGCTCGGCGGCTACGGCGGGTTCGTCGGCTGCTCATCCGCGCGGCGCGAGCTGCTGATCAACCGCGCCAGGAGCTTCATCTATTCCACCGGCCTGCCTCCGGGCTGCATCGGCGCGGCGCGGGCGGCGCTGGCGGTGCTGGCGGCCGAGCCGCAAATGGGCGGGCAACTGCTTGCCAAGGCCCGGCTGCTGCGGGACCTGCTGGCGGCGGGGGGCTTGGCCGTGGGGGCGATGGAATCCCAGATACTGCCCGTGCATGTCGGTGGCAACGCCGAGGCGGTGCGGCTCTCGCAACTGCTGTGGGAGCGCGGTGTGCTGGCCACCGCGGTGCGCCCGCCCACAGTCCTGGCGGGCACGGCCAGGCTGAGGCTGTCGGTGACGCTGGCGCACACGGAGGATGAGCTTGCCGCCGCGGCGGGGGTGATCGTAGGCGCGGCGCGGGAAGTGCGGCTGGTATGATGGAAGGGCGACCAGCGGGCGAGTGGCATGGCCGTCCCGGCCATGAGTCTCACGGGCGTCTCGCCCGTGTTCAGGCCAAGCAGGGCCAAGATGGCCCTGCGACTCACGGGCAAGATGCCCGTGTTACTCATGGGCAAGATGCCCATGCTACGGCGCGGGAAGTGGGGCTGGTATGATGGGCGGGCGATGACCAGAGGCATATTCATAACGGGCACGGGTACGGGCGTCGGCAAGACCATCGCTGCGGCGGCGGTGCTTCGCGCCGCTCGCGCCGCCGGCATCGACGCGGTGCCGTTCAAGCCCGTGCAGACCGGCGCGGTCGATGGACCTGGCGGCCCGCGGTCGCCGGACGTGGATTTCTGCCTCGCGGCCGCGGGAATGAGCCCGAAGCCCGACGAGGCGCCGCTAATGGCTCCGCTGCTCTACAAGCCCGCGTGCTCGCCTCATCTGGCGGCGCGGATCGAGGGCCGGCCGGTGGACCTCGATACCATCCGCTCCTGCGCCGAAGCGCTGCTTGCCCGCCACGACGCCGTGATAGTCGAGGGCGCAGGCGGGGTCATGGTCCCGCTGAACGACTCGGCCACCATGCTCGACCTGATGGCCGCGCTGGCCTTGCCCGTGCTGGTGGTGGCGGTAAATGCCCTTGGAACGATCAATCACACGCTGCTGACGCTGTCGGCCTTGCGTGCGGCGAGCATTGAGGTTCTGGGCGTGGTCTTCAACCAGCCCGAAGCGCCGGCCGGCCTTAGGCCCCCGAGGGGGGCGGATGAGTTCATCAGGCGCGACAACCCCGAGACGATCGCCCGATTCGGCGAAGTGGCCGTGCTGGGCTGTCTCCCGTACGCGGGCAACCTCGCCGCCGGCAACGTGGCCGGGTGGGCTGGCGTCGAAGCGGGCCTGACCGGCATGGCGACGATACTTGAACGACTGAAGGCGCAATGACCGACGACCTGCGACAACTCGACCTTCGTTACCTGTGGCACCCATGCACGGACATCGAGGCCCTGGGGGCTTCCGCTTTTCCGATCATCGAGCGTGCCGATGGCGTGTACCTCTACGAGCGCGGCGGGCGGGCGCTGCTGGACGGCATTTCGTCGTGGTGGTGCGTGAACCTCGGGCACAACCACCCGCGGATCGTCGAGGCCATCCGCCGCCAGGCCGGGCAACTCCAGCACTGCATCCTCGGCGGCATGTCGCACCCGCGGGCCATCGAGCTGGCCGAGCGGCTGGCGGGCATCGCGCCTGGCGGCCTGGGCCACGCTTTCTTCGCCGGCGACGGCTCGTCGGCGGTCGAGGCGGCCTTGAAGATAGCAGTCCAGTACTGGCACAATCTCGGCCAGTCCGGGCGGGGGCGGTTCATCGCCCTGGCCGACGGCTATCACGGGGACACGCTGGGCTGCGTCGGCGTGGGGTACGTCGAGGCATTCCACGGCCACTTCCGCGACGTGGTCCGCCCGTCGCTACGAGCGACCAGCCCGCACTGCCTCCGCTGCCCGATGGGCAGGATGCCGGACTCATGCGACATCGAGTGCTTCGCTTCCATGCGGGCGCTTATCGACGCCCACCACGCCGAGTGCGCCGCCGTGATCGTCGAGCCGCTCTGCCAGGGTGCGGCCGGGCTTCGCATGTACCCGCCCGAATATCTCCGCCGCCTCCGCCGAAGCTGCGACGAGCGGGGATTGCTCCTGATCGCCGACGAGATCGCCGTCGGCTTCGGGCGTACCGGCACGATGTTCGCCTGCGACCAGGCCGGTATCACGCCGGACCTGATGGCCCTCGGCAAGGGCCTGACCGGAGGCAGCCTGCCCATGAGCGCCGTGCTTGCAACCGACGCCGTGTACGACGCGTTCCGCTCCACGCCGGGCCGCGACCGGACCTTCTATCACAGCCACACGTTTGGGGGCAATCCAATCGCGGCGGCCGCGGCGCTGGCGGCCCTGGATGTCTACGAGCAGGAGTCGGTGGTCGAGTCGTGCCGGCCCAGGATCGCCCAGCTTGCCGCCGGCATTGGCGACGTGGCCGCGGCAGTCGGAGGCGCCCCGTGCGGCAGCCTGGGCATGATGGCCGTGGTGGAACTGGACGATGCCCTCGGCGGCGCGCCGCGTGTACGCCGCATCACTGGCCGGGCGATGGAACTGGGCCTTTTCGTCCGGCCGCTTGGGCGGTGCATCTACCTCTGGCCCCCGCTGACGACGGCCGAGGCGGAACTGGCCGAGATGCTCGCCATCCTGGCGTCCGCCGCCCGGCAGACGCCGGCCACGTGAGAAGTCAAATAGTGCCCGTGGGTAAGCCAGAGGTCCATGACCGATCAGCAACAGGTTTGCGTCAGCGAGGCCGGCGTCTTACCGTGCGCATCGCTGGCGGACTTCGCGGATGGCTGACAGAATGTCCTTGGTCATGGCCTTGGTCTTTACGCCTTTTACGTCGAAAGGCGATCCCCCTCGCTGCTGGGGCGCTATTCGGAAAACCTCGCCGCCTCGCCTGCGAATGAGAACTTCCTCCGACTTCGACCGGTTAAGCACCTCCGAGAGGTTCTGCCGGGCCTGAGAATACGTGTAGACTTTCATAGCTGCTCCAGGAGGCTGACATTTAGTTGCTTGGCGACTTGCCGCATGCCCTGATCCAGAGTCAACAACGGACATCGCGATTGTAGAGCGCACTGGATATAGTAAGCATCATATGCGTATATGTCGAAGCGTACAGCCAGCTCCAATGCCATTCGAATATCCACTTCGACCAGTTCCACCGGTATTTCTCTGATCACGTCCCACACGGCGACCACCTGGTCAGGGTGGAGCCTTCCACGCTTGACCAAAGCAGACAAAGCATTCCCGACTTCGTAGGGCAGCACGCTCGGAGCGACCAGGCTCGCACCATGAGTGATCTTGACCAGCCAGGGTTTCTCAGGTTCGTCCAAAGCAACGGCAAGGAATATGTTTGTGTCGGCCAAGTATTTCATGTGTACAATTGTACGATTGCCATATTGCTATCGTCAAGGCGAATACCATTGCTGCCACTCACGGGCGAGTCATATCCGGTTCGTCGGTCGGGTCATGCGATGGCCAGCGGCTTGCTCGACTGCCACAGGCTGTGGATGTTGCCGGTCATTCTTCCAGGTGGATTGCCTCGACCGGGCAACCGTCGGCGGCCTCGCGGCACGAGGCTTTCGCGTCGGCGGGCACTTCGTCGACGATCACCTTGGCCACGTCCGCGCCTTCGGGCAGCTCGAAGACCTCCGGGCACACCTCGACGCACAGGCCGCACGCGATGCAGCTATCGTCCACGGATGCTTTCACGTTTCGACTCCCTTGTAACTGCTCTTTTTGCATTGTCTGGCGGCCCATCCGCACACACGCACCGGGGGAATTATAGCGCGCCCGATAGTCATCGCGTCACGTGGAATCCCAGGTACAAAAAAAAGCAAGCCCCGGGCGTTGGGCCCGAGGCTTGGCGTACAGAGCGGCGTTTATTTTCGGGGCGTTACTTGCGGCGGCGGACTTGTCCGCCCACTAAAAAGCCTTGGCGGCGGATCCTTTCGGCAGGCTCCCTTCGGTCTGAGCCTCAGGGTCGAAGACAGGACTTCCGCTTGCGCTTCAGCAGCGCCAGCCCGCCCAGGCCCAGCAGCGACATCGTGGCCGGCTCGGGGACGACGTTCACACTCCAGTTGTCGATGCCGCAGTCGGTGTTGTAGCCGCCGTTGCCGGAGTTCCCCCGGTAGAAGCCGAGCTGCATAATGGAGCCGGTGGCCGAGAAGTCCGGATTGCTGCCGAGGTTGACGACGCCCGCGAGGGTCACCTCGGCGAAGTCAGCCGCAAGGAGGCCCGGCGCGGGATTGGCCGTCCAACTCGAGTACCCCGAGTACGGCATGACCAGCAACGGGTTCTGCTGGCGATAGTACTTGCCGTTCTGCAGGATCAGGAGGCCTGAACCCTGGCCGTTGCCGGGCACGATTGTGTCCGGGACGAAGTTGATCGAGTCCTCGCTGTAGTCAATGTACGAGATCGCGCCCTGGGTGCTGGGCGTGTAGAAGGCGTTGTTGTTCAGATGAAGCGAATGGACCGCGCCGTTGCCCGGCGGGTAGGTCACGACCAACTGGTGGCGGACGCGGCGGTACTCGTTGGGGTTGCCGCCGGTAAGGACCTGGAAGCCTTGGGCCGTGCTGCCTGTGCCGGTGGCGTTGGTCAACACCGTGAGCGACCAGTCGCTGTTGTTGAACACCCCGTCAAAAAAGGTCGCCGATGCCTGAACGGGACCGGCAACGGCGGCCAATGCGAGGGCCAGGCCAACGCAGGCGAGAATGAGGTTCGTGCGAGTGTTCACGTTTTTGCTCCTTTGATATGTAACAGTGGTTTGGCGCGCGACGCCGCGCGCTCGTGTCGGAAGAACTGCCGGTTCGTGTGTTTCAGTGGTCTTCATTGCTGTTTCACTCTGTCGTGATAAGCGAGGTCCATTCCTGTCTTCGCTGCCAACTCTCGGTGCCGGCTGTTGCGAGTATCGAGGCAGCCGGCACCGTCTGTTGTGCCAAGCGTGTCCGCTATTGCTTCCTTCGCCTTAGCATCGCCAGCCCGCCCAGGGCCAGCAAAGTAAGTGTGGCCGGCTCGGGAACCGTGTAGAGCTCGAAGGCTAGGTCCTTGGAGAACTGGCCGATGTTGCCGCCAATGGTTCCAGGGATGCTGCCTGGGCCGTCCGCGTCGTCCAGGTAGTTCACGGGCTTGTACTGCGTCTGGATCACGTTGATCAGCTGCGGCCCCGGCAGCGGCTGGGGCAGCAGTATGGTCACGTCACCGGTTACCGCGTCGTCCTGGAAGTGCCAGACATCAGTGGGGTAAGTCGTGTCGATGGATAGCTTCTGATTCGTTTCTCCAGGCAACGGGACCGCAGAGGCCAGGGTATTCAGGACCGTATAGTCCCGGTTGTGCCAGCCCCAGCGAACGGGGGGGTCGTTGGCCGGATCGACGAGCGCGACGATCTTCAGCCAGTACACCGTGTCGGGCTTCTGCTGGAAGGGAACCGCCAGTTCGGCGTTGTACTTGTAGAGGCCCTCGTTCAGGGGCGCTCCGCCGGGGCTGACCAGGGTCTCGCTGAACGTCCCCGAGCCGGATGTTACCAAGCCTCTGACCACCGTCTGGGCGAGAATGACCGTGCCGGGATGGCTGAAGGGCTGCGTCGCGTCAGCCGACACGTCCGACTCGAACGCGATGGCAAACCGCTTCACGCCGCCCGGGGCCGTGGTTGCCGGGTACGACCCCCACCAAGTGACGTGGACCACCGGCGTGGCGAACTTGTCGGCAAAGTCGTCCGCCATGTAGGTGCCTTGGTATCCGCCCACGGCCGGGGCGTAGTATGCGGTGCTTAACTCGTCGTGCCCGTAGTACTGCGTGGTGATTCCCTGGCTGTTCAGGATGGTCGTGCCGTCCATCGGCAACTGCTGGAATTTCAGGATCTCACCCGGTAGCGGGTCGGCAATTGCGGGCAAACAAATGCCCGCCAAAACCACCACTGTCAGTACTGCAATAGCCTTCGTTCTCATGTTCGTTCTCCTTCTCGGGTTTGGTCGCCCACACACACGTATGGGACGACACGGGGTCGTTCCCCGGCTTGGGTACGCCCCAGGCCGGGCTATAAAGGTCTCTATGTTCCAGGCGTCGAACGGCGGGCTGTGATCTCTGCCGCCCGCGGATACGAAAACTGCACGGCGTCGGCCCAGGCTGCGAAAAACAACACGGCGGGAATCGCGGACAGAACTGAAAGCGTCTTCATTTCCAGTCTCCTTTTGTCTTTCGTTCGTGAACCAGTAACTTTCGAACGGCTGTTCAAGACTTCCCGAAGGTCACTGCCTATCAATAACTCACTGTAGGCGGGGAATCTCATGTAATTGGAGAAAAGTCGTACAATTATTACTAGTATCGTCCAAGATGCGCTATGGCCAAGTCGTAAGTCATTTATTGTCAAGAGGTAAACATACGAGCATCTGAACCGTTTTTTTTCTTGCAGCACACCTTTGGCAAATGGTAGTCGGCATGGACGGCGGAAACGGGGTGTCGCAGTTCATCACAAGCCGATGAAAGTGGGGTCTGGCCGCTCACTTGGCAACACGGTCATCCGCTTGGTGCGTGATGTTGACGCGGCGCCATGCCGGCAGCCAGGGAACCGAATCACCTAAATTGGGGCATGATAGAGAAAAGGCGCCTTCACCGTGGCTTACGCCATCTTGCGGAACTTCCCCTGGAAGACATCTATCGAGTGAAGCGGTGCATAGCACGCCGGCGCCGGTGTTGAAGAACCCCGCGATTTCCTCCCCCGGCTGCCCCTGGCTGCCCCCGGCTTGCCCGCCCCGGCGCCGGCCTTACCGGCCTGGCCTGGCCGTCCGCCTGCGAAACAGGCGCACGCCCTCGCCGCCGTTGTAGGTCATAAGCAGGGCGCCGTCGGCGGCGAAGCGGTCGAAGAGCCGCTCGATCACGTGTTGCTCGCCCGGCCAGGGGTATGCGAAGATAATGTCGAAGTCGTTGACATCCAGCCCCATCTGCTCGTAGGGGTCGGCCCCGCCGACGGCCAGCCACTCGAAGTCGCCAACCTGCTCGGCGATCTTCTGGCCCGCGTAGGGGACGAGGTTGCCGCGATAGAAGCTCACCTTCAGGCGGTAGTCGGCCGCAAGCCGCTCGGACAGCGCCACAAGGTCGGCCTCGAACTCGATGCCGGACGCGTCGAAGCCCGCCATCGCCGCCAGGCACGTAACCACGCCGGCGCCGCTGCCCCATTCGCAGAAAATAGGACCCGGCGAAAGGTTCGCATCGGCAACGCAGCGAAGGGCGCCGTACACCAGCGGGAAATTGCTCGGCACGAACGAACTGACCGGATTGTCCAGGTGGGACTCGATGAACGCATCAATCCGCGCCTGGGCGTCGGCGATGAGCGCCGCCGCCTCCGGCGGGGCGGTCGGCATGACGTCGGGCAGTTTCACCGGCACAAGGGCCATGGGCGTGCGAGTATTCTTTCTGGCCACCGCTAACCTGGGGCCTGTCTGACTGTTACGATCGTTTAGAGAGTAGAAAGGAGTAAGTAGACCGCGGGAGAAGTACAGGCGCTCTATCGGGATGGTCCGTATATTGAGGCGTCAGCCGCTTTTCTACTCTCTCCTTTCTACTTTCTCCCGCTCTGTGTGCGACTTGTTTTTCCTGCCGGAAAAGCAAGTCGCGCACGGCCATGGGCTTATCCTACCACACCCCGCCGGGCAATCGCACAGGCTGGAATATTCCCACTCAAGTGTCCGCTTCACCTCGCGCGGCACATCGCAAAGGCGTCGCGAAGGAGTTTTGCGGCGCTGGCG
>CAYOBS010000137.1:0-8936 GCA_964402305.1 uncultured Planctomycetaceae bacterium
ATGGACTACGTGGCCATAACCGATCCGGGCGAGACGAAGATGCACTTTCGCGGCTACGTCCGGGTGTTCAACAACAGCGGCGAGGAGTACGAGAACGCCCAGGTCCGCCTGATCGTTGGCACGATCAACCTTGTCGAGAAGATCGCCGAGCTTGCCAAGCGAAGGGGCATTCCCGTGCCCCAGCCGAGTGCGGCGCCGGAGAAATACAAAGAACTGCGCGAGGCCGCGGCGAAGGACGGGTTTGGGAAGGCGGAACAGGCCGGGGCACCGGCAGGAGCCAAGCCTGCGGAGATCGTCAAGGAAGGGCTCAGCGAGTACTTCCTGTTCTCGGTTTCCGGGCAGGAGACGATCCCCAACGGCTGGAGCAAGCGGATGCAGGCCGTCGAGGCGCGGGATGTGCCGTTTGACATCGTGTACCGCATGAGGGCTTACCAGTACGGCCCGCGGCCGGTGCGGTTCTTCATTTGGCGCAACGACGCCGAGCACAAGCTCGGCGAAAGCCCGCTGCCTGACGGGCAGGTGAACCTGTATCGCCAGCTTGCCCCGCCGGCCGACGGCGGCGATGGGCCCGCCGACGGCCTGTCCTTCCTGGCACGCCAGCAGATCCGCTACGTGCCGATCAAGGCGGAGATAGAGATCAACCTCGGCCCGGACGACCTGGTGGTCTACGAGACCCAGCGGATGGGCGCTGAGCGGCTGAACTTCCACTTCCAAGCGATCGCGGGCCCGCCGCATGAGGTCGTGGACGGCTGGGATGAGCGGACGCACTGGGTGGATACGATCCGCAACTACCGCACCAAGGCCATCAAGTTCGAGCTGCGCCGCCAGTGGGACGGCGACGTGGACTACGACAGCGAGGTCGCCACGACGCTGTTTGATTACCGCACCACGGAGACGGCGTTCGACATCGACGCCCGCGGCAAGAGGCAGTACCCCGCCACCGTAACGCTGCACTTCGGCGTAAACGCCAGCCAGCAGCGGGTGAAGCTCAAGGAGAACGCCCGATAGCGGCGGCGCTTCGCTCTGCCCTGGGCTATACTGTTCACAGCCTTTCAGGCTGGGCCATTTGGGGGCAGTCGCCTATAAACCATGCCGCCGGCCTGTTCTTGCGGTTATCCCAGGAACGTCGCAAGGCGCTGGAGCACCTGGCCGACGACTATTTCCGGGCTGGACGCCCCAGCCAGGACGCCGATGGTAATGGGCCGGCCGGCCGGCAGCCAGTCGATGGCGATGCGTGGGCCGACGGCGGGGTCGAAGGTCTCGATCTCGCGGGCGCTGTGGATGGCGTCGGCGGTCTCGATGAACCATGCCGGGGCCAGGCCGCGGGCAAGCTCGTAGAGGTGCAGCGTGTTGGATGAGCCGAAACCGCCCACCACCACGACCAGGTCGCAGCCATGCCGGCACAATTCCACAGCCGCGGTCTGACGGGCCTGGGTGGCGCGGCAGACGGTAGGCTGGAACAGCAGCCGCCCATCGGCCTGGTCGGGTCCGAACCGCTCGACGAACGCCTGCCGGACCAGTTCGCGCACGGCCATGGTCTCGTCGTAGAGCATGGTGGTCTGGCTGACCTGCGCCAGGCGCTGGAAAGGCTGGAGGTCGGGGGAGTTGGTTGCCCGCGGGCTAAAGAGCCCGGCAAACTCGCCCGCTTCGCGCCGGCGGGTGATCAGTTCGCAGAACCTGCGGGTCTGGTCGAGGTTGCCGGCCACGAGATACCGCCCGCCGGATGCCTCGAGCCGGCTCTTGGTGACGACCGTCTCGTCATGGTCGGCCCGGCCGAAGATCAGCACGCCGTAGCCGTCGGCCGAGGCGCGGTCGGCCCAGGACCACAGGCGGCGCACGTCGCCGCAGGAGGTATCGACGATTCGGCAGCCAATGGCCTGGAGCTGCCGCTCGACGGGCAGCTTGACCCCGAAGGCCGGGATGACGGCGCAGTCGTCGGCGGTGATGTACTTGCCTGGGTTCTCGATCTGCTCGCGGGAGAGGATTCTCACGCCGAGGTTCTCGAAGTAGCAGTTCACCCAGGGGTTATGTATGATCTGCCCGAGAAGCATGAGTTTTTTTCCACCGGTGCCGCTGCCGCCTTGGCGGGCGAGTTCGGCGACGGCCCGCTGGAGCATCGTCAGGGCCCGCTTGACCCCTCGGCAGAAGCCGAAGACCTCGGGCAGGCGGATCTGGCCGCCAGGGAGGTTCCAGACGTTGCCCGCCTCGCGGACGCGGTCGACGACCGGGCTGGAAAACGGGTCGCGCTCATCGTCGCGCGGGCCTTGATGGGGCGGATCGGTCATCAATCCCTGGTCTTGTCGGACTTCTTGGTCGGCTGGGGGTGGGGGCGTTCGGCCTTTTCGCCGTCCGGGCCGCGCTGCTTGTCCTTATCCTTTTCGTAGCGGGTGATGTTGCGTTTGAACCGATCGACCGTCTCGCGGATGACCGCGTCGCTGTCCTTGGCTCGCTGGTCGAGTTCGGCCTTGAGGTTGCGGATCTGCTCCTCCAGTTCCGCCAGCCGATGGCGCCGGATGAGTTGCTCGGCCTCGAACTGCCTGCCGGCCTGCTCCTTCATGCCGGTTTCGATTTCCAGCTTCTTCTCGGGCGAATCGGAGTTGTTGTACTCGCGTGACAGCCGCCAGAGGCCCACGTGCGTCTGCTGGAGGCTCTCGTATGCCTGGGCAACGCCTTCGGGCAACTTTCGCGTGCGGGCGATGAACGGATAGACGCCGCGGAGCGTCCGGCGATACCGGGCCGGGTCCTTCTCGCGCTGGGCGATGACCTCTTCGTACACTTCCGGACGGCGGGACTTGAGGTAGTCAAGGACTTCCTGTTCCTGTTCGGTCGTCAGTTGCGCCGGGCCGCGGTAGCCCTTCGAGCCGTCGGGCTCAGGCGCACCGGGGCGACGAACCGCCCCGGCCGGGCGCGTGGTCGGCTTCTCGGCGGCATCAGTCCGGCCGGCCGTCAGGACATCCGCCGGCGAAGCCGACAGCACTGTTTCCGGGCGGTTGAATGCCGCCAGACCGGCCAGGATCGCCGCGGCCGAAAGTGGCAGCACCACGTTCAGGAGTTTTCGCATCTGTTCACCTTCATCCGGACGGAGTTCTTATCGGCCCGCCCAGCATGTTTTGATCGGGCAATCGGCGTCCCCATTCGTTGGGGCACCCAAGCTATTCAAGTATCGTGTCGTCGAGCCAGAACTCTTCGACGGCCCTTTCGGCCTGGTCGAGACCGATATCCACGGTCGCCGGCGGGGCCGAGGCCACGACGTCGGCCTCGAGCTGGTCGATTTCCGCGGCCAGGAAATTCATAACGGGGTCCCGTGCGGCCCAGACCGAGGCAAGGTACGCGTCAGCCATCGCGGCCCGGCCGGCCGGGGCGGGCTTGGGCGCTGCCGCGACGTTATTGGCGGTCGTCGGGCGCCTTGGCTGCTCGGCGATCATCGTCATCACAAGCAGCACGGCCGCCGCCGCGGCGATCGAAGCCGCGCCCGCCGCGACGCCAAGCAGTCTGCGTTGCGGCCTGGCCAGGGCAGCCTGGGTCCGGCGCCACGCCCGGGCCATCGCCTCGGTCGGGACGTAGACGTCCAGAATCCCGCCCATCGCGTTTTCCTGGATGCCGATCTCGACCAGCACCTTAGCCTGGCGGATGCAGGCTTGGCTTTCCTCGGCCGGAACCGCCAGCGCCGGCGCCAAGAGCCCCTCGTCGCCGGCGATTTCATCGCGCACGGCCTGCTCATCCGGCGACAGCGCCAGGTCCTGGCCGTCGACGTATCGTGCGACTCGCTCGTATTGTTGCTCAGTCAGATTCATAATTCCTGCCCATCATCCGCCGAAGTGCCTTCAGCCCCCGGTGTACCCTTGCCAGAGCCGTGCCAAGAGGGCATTGAAACAGATCGGCTATTTCCTTGTAGTTCATTTGGCCGAAATGCCGCACGAGGATCATGTCCCGTGTCGTATCGTCAAGTTTAGTCAGAGCCCGCTGCAAGCGTCCGGAGGCCTCCTCGGCCAGGAGGCCCTCATCGACCTGCCCCGTATTGGCCGGGAACCGGTCGGCCCTGCCGGCGCCGGCCTCGCTGTCGACCGACAGGCTCGCCGGCGCCGGATTGGCCTTTGCCCGCCTGATGCGGTCGCGGACCATGTTGGCCGCGATGCGGAACAGCCAAGGCTCGAACCGCCCGCGGTCGTCGTACTTGTCAAGCTTGGAAACCAGCCTGAGCATCACCTCGCCCAGGAGGTCCTCCGCGTCGTGATGGCTGCCGGTGGCGCGGAGAAAATACCCGTACAGCCTGCGGCCGTAAGTGTCCAAAAGCTCGCGGTAGGCGCCCGAATCGCCCGTTTGAGCCGACACAATTACCGCTCGCAGCCGCTCTGGTTCCATTCTCTCAACCTGTATAACGCCACAGGCCCGACCATATTGCAGCCGGGCTTAAAGGGTCGGCCGGCCTTTCGGTTCGGAATCGAGGTACAATTTGTCGTTCAGTAAATTCGAATCTCGAAGCACGAAATCCTAAACAAATTCAAAGCTCAAAACACCAAACAAGAGCACATCATTGTCTCCCTGGCCAGGAGCCGGGAACGTGCTTGTGCCTTGCCATTTGCAGCTTATCATTTGGATCTCGCTCATTGTTTGCCGGTTGCCGCCGTTTTGAGCATTCGAGTTTTGTGTTTTGAATTTGTTTCGGATTTCGAGATTAGAAATTCGGATTTTTCGATTTCCGCGACTGTTGCAGCCCTAATGCACATCCAGTCCGTGGAGCATGCAGACCACGTGGGTGAAAGTCTTGAGTATCTCGCCCATGTACTCCTGGACGGCCTTGACGCTGCCAGGCAGGGCGTAGACCTGCATGTCGCCCGCCATGCCGGCCACCGAGCGGCTCAGCAGGGCGTTGGGGTTGTTCCGCCCGTATTTCAGCCGCACGAGGTCCATTATGCCGGGGATGATCTTCCGGCAGAATCCGCGGACGACTTCGGGCGTGAAATCGCGCGGCCCGACGCCCGTGCCGCCGGTGGTGAAGACGGCGTCGGCGCCGGTTGCCAGGGCGCCGTCCAGATTGGCCCTCAGGGCATCGGCGTCGTCCGGCAGGATCGTGTTTGTTATCGCCACCCGCCACCGCCGGCCGGCAAAATGCTCCTCCAGCAGTTGCCGTATCCGCGGGCCGCCGCGGTCGGCGTAGACGCCGGCGGAGGCGCGGTCGCTGAGCGTTATCACGCGGATGTCCAGGACCTTCGGCACGTACCGGCCGACGTCGTCGCAGTGCAGTTCGCCGCCGGACAGCACGCGGCAAAACAGGCCCTCCTTGGGCATGATACATTGCCCGGTGGCCTGGAATATCTCGCAGCCCTCGCCGTGGCACTTCTTGCCGATCTGCGTAACCTCCAACTCGACGGGCCCGAAGATGAACCGGTCCAGGATGCTCGCCAAGCGCAGGTCCACGCCCCGGACGATGAGGTTCTCGCCGAATTCGCCCGGCCCGATGGCCCGGCCTGTCTCCATCTCGAACCGCTCGATGCTCTCGGCGGCCAGCACGCTGACCTGCCGGTGCCAGTGGCCCGCGTGGGCGTCGCCGACAAGCCCGCGCATGTCCACCTCGGCGCGGTCGCGGGGCATTTTGATGGTGCCCTTTTCCTCCGAGAGGTTGATCGACGTTATTTTGACCTCCGACGGCTCAGACATCTTCCTTCACCTTCTCGATCAGCCGGATCGGGCCGATCGTCATATTCTTATCGACCGCCTTGCACATGTCGTACACGCAGAGCATCGCCGCGCTGACGGCCGTAAGGGCCTCCATCTCGACGCCGGTCTTGCCCGTGCATCGCACGAGCGACTCGGCCCGCACGCCGGTATCGGTCAACTCCAGGCTGACGTCGACCTTTTCGAGCGTCAGCGTGTGGCAAAGGGGGATCAGCTCGGCCGTACGCTTGGCGGCCTGTATGCCGGCGACCTGGGCGACGGTCAGCACGTCGCCTTTCCTGACGGCGTTTTCGGCGATCAGCGCCCGCGTGGTGCCGGCCAGGACGATGAAGCCTTCGGCGCGGGCTCTGCGCCGCTGGGGCCGCTTGTCGCCGACATCGACCATGTTGGCCCTGCCGGACGAGTCGGTGTGCGTGAGGGTCAAATCAGGCGTTTCTTTGGATGTTCGTTTTTTCACGTGGACTACCTGATCAGTCTTGGAGAAGGTCACTATCTTATCATTGATATGACAGCCCCGTTCACGGGGCTTTGATCCCGCGATAGCGGGAGTATAGACCAGGCCTTTTAGGCCTGGGGGTGAGGCAATTTTATCTCTCTTCTTTTGCTTTCTTAGCGTGCTTCAGCACGCTTAAGCGACCTTGGGAGGCCTTTAGGCTAAAGCCCCGAGGAAGCGCGCTAAAGCGTGCTGAGTTTGAATAGTGGTCCGATTAACCCAGGCCTAAAAGGCCTGGGCTAATCCCCGCTAGCGCGGGGCAAAGCCCCGTGAACGGGGCTAGGGAAACAACACAGCTATTCACTCTAATCCAGCAAACCTGTATTTCCAATGCTCATGATCTACTGCCCGCACCCTTTGGCATTTTAGCCTCCGATCCCGTTCATGGTCCGGTCGTCACAGGTCAGCCCGGCCTGGGGTTTGGCGGCGACAGCCAGGCGGATGGCCTGACGCGGGCCGAGCTTGCGGATGTCGAACTTGAGGTTGGAAAACAGGCATGGCCGGATGAAGCCGTCGCTGGTAAGTCTCAGGCGATCGCAGCTCGGACAGTGCCCGCCCTTTGAGCCGCTGACGGTGGAGAACTGCCCGCCGGCAAGGTTCATCTCGCGGATGAACCGCACATGGCAGCCGCGATCGGCCGCGAAGGCCGCCACCGCGCGGGCATCCGGGCTGGCGGCCTCGATCCCTTGAAACCCCAAGTCCAAGTCGCCGGCGGGCTCGTCGGGCGGCTGGGCGACGACGCAGTTGATCTTCACCGGCGCAAGTCCGGCCGCGATGGCCGCGTCTATGCCGGCAATGGCGTCGGCGACGCTGCCGCCGCGAGTGATCTGCTCGTAGCGGGCCGGGTCGATGGCGTCGAGGCTGACGTTCACCCGTTGCAGCCCCGCGGCCTTCAGGGCCGCCGCCTTGCCTGCCAGAAGCGTGCCGTTGGTCGTCATCGCCAGGTCCTCCACGCCGTCAATGCGCGCCAGCATGTCCACCAGCCCGACCACGCCGCGACGAACCAGCGGCTCCCCGCCGGTCAGGCGGACCTTGCGAAAGCCGAACTCGACGGCCGCGCCGACGATGTCGACGATCTCCTCGTAGCTCAGGATGTCCTCGTGGCGGAGCATCTTGAGCCCCTCCGCCGGCATGCAATAGCGGCAGCGAAGGTTGCACCGGTCGGTAACCGAGACGCGAAGATAGGTCATCTCCCGGCCGAAGGAATCTTTCATGGCATCAGGCTCCGCAGCGGCGTGAACAGGACGGTTTCGCCGGCCGAGAGTTCCCGCACGCCGATGGGCACTTGCAGTAGGCCGTCGGCGTCGCGAAGGGCCAGCAGGTGGGCCGCGCCGTGGCATTCGACTGGGCTGACCCGGCCGTCGTCGCCAACCGCGGCGGGGAAGAACTCCAGGCGGTCGGCCTTGCGGCGGCTGATCGGCCCGCCCAGGGGCAGGCGAATCTGCCGCAGGGGCCATGGGCTGCCCCTCAGGACCGCCGCGGCCCGCAGCACGAATACGTGAAACATCACGAACACCGAAAGCGGATTGCCCGGCAGGCCGAAGACGGCCCTTGCGCGGTTGCCCTGCCCCGGCTGGGGGGCCCCAAGGGCCGGCCGGGGAGTCGCCAAGACCGTGGGCCGGCCCGGTTTGATCGCCACGCTGGTAAACCGCGGCGTCAGGTGCGCCTCGTCCATAGCGGCCAGGACGTAATCGAAGTCTCCCACCGAGATGCCGCCGGAGACCACGACTATGTCCGCCGCCGCCAGCGACTCTTGCAGGGCCGCGACCGTCGCCGCCAGGTCGTCCGGCACGTGCAGCCGCGGCGCCACATCCATGCCCCACTGAGCCGCCAACGCCGCGAGCATCGGGCCGTTGGAGTCCATGATCTTGCCCGGCACGATCTGCACCGGGTCGTCAACGATCTCGTCGCCGGTGGAAATTATCGCCAGGCGCACCGGCTCGGCCACGGGCGCCTCGACGATTCCGCAGGAGACCAGATTGGCCGCGTCGGCGGCGGTGAGAACCCGCCCGGCTGGGAGAATCACGTCGCCTGCCCGCACATCCTCGCCGCAGCGGCAGATGTTCGGCTCGCCTCCGTGGCGCAGCACGCGAACGGTCGAGCCAAGCTCCTCGGCGTGCTCCCGCTTGATGACGAGCCCTGAGCCTTGCGGCACCGGCGCGCCGGTCATGACCTTGACGGCCGAGCCGGGCACAAGAGGCTCCGCCGGGGCCTGCCCGGCCGCGACGGCCGCCAGCAGACGATACTCCCGCCGCCGGTCGCCGGCGCGGATCGCGTAGCCGTCCATCGCCGACTTGTCGAACGGCGGCAGGTCCAGCCGGGAGCGCTGCTCAGCCAGCAGGATGCGTCCGACGGCCTCGACCGGCGGCAGCATGTTCGCTTTGCGCTCATCGGGGCATATCGCCCGCGAATCGCGCCTGCCGGCGTCGGCGGCGGGGGCAAGGGCGGCATCCAAGGCCGCCCAGGCCTCGTCGAGCGTCACGATTTGTCGGGAATAACTTGTCATTGTCGTGTCACGTCGCGGGTTGTTTCCCGCACGAGTTCATCCAGCCGCCTGGCGGCGAAGGCGGCGACGTCGGCGCTTAGCGTTTCGAACACGGCCAGCAGCCTGCGCCCTGCCGGGGAAAGCACCGACCCTCCGCCGCGTTTGCCGCCGCTGCGGGCGACGAGCATCGGCTGGCCGAGGTTTTCCTCGGCCTGGTGGACAAGGTGCCACGCGTAACGGTAGCTCATGCCGGCAGCGGCGGCAGCCTTGGTGAGCGAGCCG
>CAYOBS010000138.1:0-8925 GCA_964402305.1 uncultured Planctomycetaceae bacterium
TGGTTAGCGTCCCTATTTTTCCCTATGACGCCGACATCACGGCACAACGTCCGTGGTCGGCTCGGCGCCCTGGATTCGCCAGCCTTGGGGGCGCTTGATCCACTTTATGTTCCAGGCCATGACGTGCTTGGTGGGCTTACCCTCTGACGTGTAGGTGATAACCGCAGTAACCTTGCATTCGGCAAGCAGGCCGGCGACCTCGATCCGCGGCTTGCCCACCAGCTTGATTTCCTGCACCTGGTAATTGGCGACGGCGAGTTTGATGGCCGCCGTAACAACGCCCCGCACGGCCGCAGCCCCGACACGGCTTCTTCCCCAGCCCATGTACTTCTCGTCCACGTACGTCATGGCGTGGTCGATGCGACCGGCTGGGACGCTGGCGGCGATGTCTTGCAGTGCAAGCTGGATCTGCTCGCGATCTGTCACGACCAGGCGCTCGATTGCGAAGATGCCGCCGGCCAGGACGGCCACGACGAGCAGCCTCGTAGCGAGCCAGCGGCCCGAGCGTCCGGCCGAGCGCCACAGGACGACGAACGCCACGGCGGCGATGACAAGGATGACGTAGATGAAGAACGGATCCTCGAAGAGGGCAGTTTTGATCGTTTCCATGAGCGGCATTATAGCTTTGCCGGACAACAAGTTAAAGTTTCTTGGCCGGACGAGGCGATAAGACTTGCTGAACATGAAAGGCGACCGCAAAGACGGTGCAAGCAAGGAACTGATGCGGATTTCCCAGGCAGCCGCGGCCGGGGGAGTCAGTCCTCAGACCGTCGAGTATTACATGATGCTCGGGCTGATCGAGCCGATCCGCCGGCCCGGCAAGCGCGGGCGTTTTTTTGACGACTCCCACGTCAAGCGAATCCGGCTGATCCGCCAGCTCAACAAGACCGGCTACACGCTGCGGTCGATACGGGAGACGTACCTTCGCGAGCGGTAGCCCCCGCATTGATTCAGAATCGATACCATTGCGATGCGCGGAAGCTCGAAATTCGAATCTCGAAATCCGAAACAAATTCAAATCGACAAATTCAAATGCTCTAAACGGCTGTGGGATTCGTGATTCATTGCTTGCCTTTGGTTTGGCGCTGCCAGTCTTGGATTTAGTGCTTTGGATTTGTTTCGGATTTCGTGCTTCGGATTTCGAAATTGCGGAGCCCCAAGGCTTTTCCGACATAAGCCAACGTTGTCTGATGCATCATGTCCTTTGCTACCGCCGCCCCCTCCGCGTAGAATGTCGCCGACATGGCCAGGCGCCCGGTTAAAATCTCGCTGGCGACGAAGCTTCGCCTGCTGTTCGGCCTGACGGTCTTGGGCTTGATCGCCTCCGCGCTGGTCGTGCCGTGGTATTTCATGGAGCTTCTGGCCGAGCAGGGCGTCCAGCGGCCTGGCTCGGAGCTGACGCGGCTCCGCCTGAACGAGTGGCTTGCCGACCACCCGAAGGATCCCAACGCCGCCGCCGACAAGAGCAGCCGGATCGTCTCGCTTTACACGGCCGGCGAGGGCGTCGCGGCTCGCAGCGGGCCGTCGGTGGCGGTGCTGGTCGAGGGCCGCAAGTCGGCCCGCCCGCTGGACTCCTCCGCCCGCAAGGCAGTCAAGGCGTTCACCCGGAACCCCGAGCAGGAGTTGGCCATCATCGAGGGCGACGACGACCGCGACCAGAAGGTCTTTCGGGTCTTCAGGGCCGTGCGGGTCGAGCAGTTGTGCATGGCCTGCCACGGCACGACGGCGCGCGGGGAACTGCGATACCAGCCGGGCCAACTCGCCGGCGTGGTACACGTGACCCTGCCGGGCGAGACGGCCTCGACGCCGCTGGTCTGGTGGACGCGCGGGGCGTTCGTCGTCGGCGCGCTGCTGGCCGGGACGCTGGCGCTGGTGCTGTTCGCGCTTATCACCCACCGGATCATACTGCGGCCGATCCGCTCGCTGTGGAACCTCGCCGACAAGGTGGCCGAGGGCAACCTGACCGCCCGCAGCACCATCAAGACCGGCGATGAGCTCCAGCGGCTCGGCGAGAGCTTCAACGAGATGCTCGAAGCCATAAACTCCCAGCACGACAGGCTGCGTTCAGCCAACCGCGCGCTGGACCTCAAGCTCTCGGAGCTTGCCGAGGCCAACGTCACGCTCTTCCACGCCGACAAGGTCAAGAGCGAGTTCCTGGCCAACATCTCGCATGAGCTTCGCACGCCGCTCAACAGCATCATCGGTTTTGCCGACCTTCTGGCTGAACGCGACGATGAGCGCATCCGCCGATATGGTGAGAACATTTCCTCGTCCGCCAAGAACCTGCTGAGCATGATCAACGACCTTCTGGACATGGCCAAGATCGAGGCGGGCAAGGTTGACCTGCGCCTGGACAAGGTCTCCGTGACCGACACATGCCGGACGCTGGAGCAACTGCTGGCCCCGCTGGCCGACAAGAGCAGGCTGGAGCTCCGGGCCCAGTTGGATGAGAACGTGCCCATAGTGGTGACCGACGCGGGCAAGCTCCAGCAGATCCTCTACAACCTCCTGTCCAACGCCATCAAGTTCACCCCGGCCGGGGGAAGCGTGACGGTCTCGACCGAGGTGCTGTCCGGCGACGACGGGCAGCCCAGGGAGGTCGCCATCAGCGTGATCGACACCGGCCCGGGCATCGCCGAGGCCGAGCAGGCGCGGATATTCGACAAGTTCTACCAGGTTGACCCGACGCTGACCAAGCAGGCCCACGGCACGGGCCTGGGCCTGGCGATCGCAAAGGACCTGAGCATGCTTCTCGGCGGGCGGCTGACGCTGAAAAGCTCCCCCGGCCACGGCGCGACATTCACGCTGACTTTGCCCATCCAACCGCCCGAGTCCCGAAGAGACGGCGGCGCTTAATCCCGTGAAAGGCCGCCGGGGGTTCGCTTCGCTCATCGCCCGGCTATCCCGGCGCGCCGGGACCATCGGCCCGTCGGGCCTGCAACCGTTTATCCCTTGCCTGCCGGGCGGTGGGTGCATGCCGGCTCGGCGGCCAGGTAGTTGCCGGTCAGGGCGAACGCCCGTGCCCGGCAGCCGCCGCAAAGGCCCTTGTACTCGCACCGCCCGCACTTGCCCAGCAGCGTCTCGTAGTCGCGAAGCTTGGCGAATACTGCCGAGCTTCGCCATATCTCGGCGAAGGGTTTTTCCCGCACCGAGCCGCACTGCACCGGCAAGTACCCGCACGGGAAGACTTCGCCCTTGTGGCTGATGAACGCGACTGACACGCCGCACATGCACCCCCGGCCGTGATGGCCTGCCATGGCCGTGCCCGTGCCCCCGGCAGCCTTGGCCCGCTGGGCGGCAAGCCGGTAAAAGTGCGGGGCGCACGTGGCCTTGAGTTCGATCTGCCCATCCGCCTGGCGGTCCAGGATCCACTGAAGCACCATCTCGTACCTCTCGGCCGCGAGCTGGTGGCTCTCGCCGATTTCCATTCCGCAGCCGACGGGCACAAGCAGGAACAGGTGCAGTGCCTCGACGTCGATTTTCCGCACGAGCGCGTAGAGGTCGTCGAGCTGATCGACGTTGTGCGCGGCGATGGTGGCGTTGACCTGCATGGGCATCCCCGCGGCCCGCAGGTGCGCTATGCCCGCCAGGGCTAGCTCGAACGAGCCTTGGACTCGCCGGAACGCGTCGTGCGTGGCGGCGTCCGCCCCGTCGAGGCTTATGGACACTCGGCGAAAGCCGGCCGCGGCGATTCGCCTTGCCAGCGGCGCGTCGACCAGCGTGCCGTTGGTCGCCAGGGCGGCCGGCAGGCCAAGCGAGCGGGCGTGGGCGGCCAGGATTTCCCAGTCGTTCCGCATCAGCGGCTCGCCGCCGGAAAAGACGATGATCGGCTTGCCGAGCGAGGCCGTCGAGTCCAGCACGCGGCGGAACTCGGCGGTGGTCAGGTCCAGCCTGGCGGCCTCGTCGGCTGTCTCGATCCGCCGGCAGTGCGAGCAGGCAAGGTTGCACCGCACTGTCGACTCCCAGAACAGCAGTCGCAGCGGAGGAAACGAGGCCGTCGGTCTATTGGGATGTCCTGTCATGGTCTCACGTCAATGTCTTGTTTCACGCGGAGGTCGCCGTGCCGCCTTTGGCCGCAACCAGAAGAAGAATTCAACGCAGAGCACGCAGAGCACGCAGAGAAGATGGAGAGTCCTGTATACTTGTTCTCTGCGTGCTCTGCGTTGAAATTGCTGTTTCTTCCATCGCTCACTCTTCCGCTATTTCCTCATCGGTCAGGTAGCAGGCCGGGTCGTTGCCCCAGATGTCGCCGGTGGCGGCTTCGGCCCGGGCGCGGAAGTTGCCGTTGCACACGCCCAGCCAGCGGCAGTGCATGCAGCGGCAGTGCATGTGCTTCTTTCGGTCGCGCAGTTTGCTCAGCAGCGGCTCGTCGGGGTCGGTCCAGATCTCGCTGAATGGCCTTTGCCGCACGTTGCCCAGCACGTGGTGGCGCCAGAACTGGTCGGGCATCACGTCGCCGTTCCAGCTCACGCAGCCGATGCCGACGCCCGTGGAGTTGCCGCCGTTCATTTTCAGCAGTTCCAGGCAGCCTGCGGCCCGCTGGGGGTTTTCCTTGCGCAGGCGGAGGTACACGTACGGGCCGTCGGCGTGGTTGTCCACCGTCAGCACCTCGACGGCCTTGCCGGCGTCGTGCAGTGCCTTGGTGCGGTCGAGAATCAGGTCCACAGTCTCCCGCGTCCGCTCGTTTGACAGCGTGGCCTCGCGCAGCTTGTCGCCGCGCCCGGTGTACACGAGGTGGTAAAAGCACACCCGCCCAATGCCCTCGCGCTCGATGAGGTCGAAGATGCCCGGCAGATCGACGACGTTCCGCTTGTTCAGCGTGAACCGCAGGCCGACCTTCACCCCGGCGGCCTGGCAGTTTCGCATACCTTCAAGTGTCTGCTGGAAGGCCCCCGCCACTCCGCGGAACTTGTCGTGTACCGGCTGGAGGCCGTCGAGGCTTACGCCGACATAGCTGAGGCCCTTTTCCGCGAGCTTCTCAGCCAGCGGCCTGGTGATGAGCGTGCCGTTGGTGCTGATGACCGCCCGCAGGCCCGCGCCGCGGGCGTGGGCGATAAGCTCCAGCAGGTCCGGCCTCATCGTTGGCTCGCCGCCGGAGAAGAGGATAACAGGGCTGCCGAATCGCCCGATGTCGTCGATCATCGCGCGGGCCTCGTCGCCGTTCAGCTCATCCGGCGCGGGCTGGCAGGTGGCGGCGGCGTAGCAGTGCACGCAGCGCAAGTTGCACTGCTTGGTGCAGTTCCATACGACAACGGGCTTCTTGTCCGACGAGAACTGAAGCAGATGGCTGGGCAGCTTTCCCGACTGCCTGCCGTACCGCAGCGGATCAGACGCCTCGACGGTCCCGCAGTAGAGTTTCGAAATACCGATCATGCATGCCCTTTCAATCGCTCGCCGGGAGTAGCCTACATAGGTCCCATAGGACCTATCAGCCAGTCCCGGCCACCCGCCTCCGCCAAGGCTACGGCGTGGCAGGCCCGGCCACCGGCTACTGGCTACTGGCTACTGGCTACTGGCTACTGACTACCGGCTACAGGTTCGGGTCGTCGGGTTTGACGGCGTACTTGCGGACCAGCTCGACGATGTCTTTCTGGTTGGGGTTGAGCTCCAGCGAGGCATGCCAGGCCGCCAGGGCCTTTTCTCGCAGTTCGGACTTGTCGCGGTCCAGCACGTACTGCGTCATGTAGACCACGCCGAGTCCTCGATGTGCGGCCGCGTTGGCCGGGTCGCATTCGATGGCCTTCTGATAGGATTGCAGGGCCTGGCCGTAGTCCTTGAGGTGGTATTGGCACGTTCCCAACTGCTCCAAGGCGTCGGGGCTGTTGGGGTCTTCCTTGGCGGCCAACTGAAAGGCCTGGAGGGCTGGTTTGAGCCGGCCCTGTTTCACATAGGTCGCCCCGAGGTTCATCAGCAGCTTGGGCTGGTGGACGTCGAGCTCGAGCGAATCGCGGTAGGCCTTGATGGCCTGGTAGGCCTGGCCCTGGCTGTCGTAGATGATCCCCAGGTTGCTGTATGCCTCCGGGCGCCTGGCGTCCAGGGCGATGGCGGCCTTGCAGTACTTCTCCGCAAGATCGTGCTTGCCCATCAAGTAGTAGCAGGCGCTTAAGTTCAGGTGCGAGTCGAAGTCATCCGGCGCAAGCGCCGCCGCCCGCAGGTACACGTTGGCGGCCTGGCGGAAATACTCGGCGATTTCCTCGGCCTTGCTCGCCGCGGCCGCCAGGGACTGGTAGACCACGCCGAGGTTGTAGTGGGGCTTGAACGAGTAGGGGTTTTTCTCGCAGGCCGTCTCGTAGCTGACGCGGGCCATGGCATAATCGCCGCGGTTGCGGTGGATGTCGCCCATGGCCGAGTACACGACCGACAGGTCCGGGGCGATCTTCGCGGCCTTGGCCAACTCGGCAAGGGCGGCGTCGAATTGCCCCCGGTCGGCCAGCAGTTGGCCCTGCACGTAGTGGTCGATGGCCAGCTTGGTCTTGAATTGCCGGGCCTGCTGGCAACCGAAGGTCGCCGCCAGGCCCAATGCCAGAGCCCAGATTGCGATCCGTCTGGTGTGCATTGGTCTGTTCCTGCCAGTCTGCCGGCCCAAACGCCGCCGCCGTCCATCCGTGGTGCGGGCGCGAGGTCCAACCGGCTGGACACGTTTGTAATGCCCCCGGCCTGGCCGGTCAAGGTGTGCGACCTTTCTTTCTGGCGGCAACTTGCTTTAGCCCGTCGCGGCGGGTCACGCCACTTTGCAGGGTTCTATTGCGGATTGCGGAATGCGGATTGCGGATTGTCTGGATGAGGATCGTCCGGGAAATAAGTCCGCAATCCGCAATCCACAATGGCGACCGCGCGATATGGCACCACAACATCGATCCGCCGCGGCGGAACGTGTCGCTCGTGCCAGATAATCAGGTCGCTCGCCGGTCAAGAGGATGCCGCTTTTCGCGAGCCGGGCCGGCCTGTTGATAGTTAGAATGGGCACGACATGGGCTACAAGGCAGGCAAGGCATATCGGCTGCGAAGGCGGGCGGACATCGACTCGGTGTTTGCTTGCGGCATTTCCGCGCGCGACCGGCTGGCGACTCTGGTGGCCCGGCCCAACAGCCTGCCCTTCAGCCGCATGGGCGTGGGGATTTCCAGACGTCATGGCAACGCCGTGCAGCGGAACCGGATCAAGCGCCTCTGCCGCGAGGCGATGCGCCTGAGCCGTCCCGATCTGCCGGCCGGGTGGGACTACATGCTGCTGCCCAGGGCCGGGGCGGGGCTGACGCTGGCGAGCCTTCGCAAGTCCGTTCTGGTGCTGGGCGGGCGGGTTGCATCAGCCGGCGCCGCGGGCCGGGGAGGGCAGACCGAGCCATGATCCGCCGCGTGGCAGGCTGGTTTTCGGCGGCCCTGGCGGCGGGGCTTATCGGCCTGGTCAGGGTATACCAGGCGACCTTTTCGCCGCTGATCGGGCGGCATTGCCGGTTCCAGCCGACGTGCAGCAATTACTTCATAGAGGCCGTGCGCGTTCGCGGACCTCTCGTCGGTGCTGGCCTGGGCATCTGGCGGATTCTGCGGTGCCACCCGTTTTCCCGCGGCGGATACGACCCGGTGCCGGAAAGGCGGAGGCAAGGACGGCCTGAGAGATAGTGTTGCCGTCCAATAAATCCGAATTTCGAATCTCGAAATCCGAAACAATCAGCCAAATTCAAATGTTCTAAACGCCGGAGGCCGAAGGTAAATTCCAAATCACAAGCGCCAAGGTCCAAACAAGGACCAAATCCCAAACAAGAGTGCGCGGACCTCCCCGTTTGGAATTTGCTGTTTCGCTGTTTGGCTCTTGTTTGGACCTTGGTGCTTGTGATTTGGTTCTTGTTTGAATCTTGTTTGGTGCTTTGGATTTGTTTCGGATTTCGTGCTTCGAAATTCGGATTTACCGGTCCGGTATGGGCTCAGGTCTTGGCCTTCCGCCCTCGAGGCAGGGAAGCGGGGATGGCGGGTTTGCCGACGTAGGTTCCCTCGCCCGACGGGGCGAGTTCTCTCGGCGCCCTGGCGGCCTGTTGGACGTGGATGTCCCCGCAGGACCGCTCGATGATCCTGGCGGCATCGAGGAGGCTGTCGGTCAGGTGAAAAATGCCGAGGTCGCCCGGGTCGATCTTGTTGTAGGTGTCCTTGAGCATGCTCTTGCGCATCCAGTCGATAAGCCCGCCCCAGTATCGCCGCCCGATGAGCACCACGGGGAACGGCGCGGCCTTCTCGGTCTGGATGAGCGTCATCGAGTTGAAGAACTCATGCAGTGTGCCGAAGCCGCCGGGGAAGCACACGAAGGCGTTGGCGTACTTGACGAACATGACCATCCGGGCGAAGAAGTAGCGGAAGTCCAGCCGGACGTTCGCCCAGGGGTTGGACACCTGCTCGTGCGGCAAGGTTATGTTCAGCCCGATGCTCGTGCCGTGGGCCTCGTGCGCGCCGCGGTTGGCGGCCTCCATTATTCCGGGCCCGCCGCCGGTCATTATCGCGAAGCCCCGCTCGACCAGCATTGCCGCCAGCTTGCGCGCCCGGAGATAGTCCCGATGGGACCGCGGAGTCCGGGCCGAGCCGAAAATGCTCACCGCCGGCCCGACGTGGCTCATCGTCTCGAACCCGTCGACGAACTCGCTCATTATCCGAAAGACCCGCCAGGGGTCCTGAGTGGTAAACTCCGTTTGGTCGTCCATGTCTGCTCCGGCTCCGACTCCGCGTATTGGTTGTCTGTCCTGTTTCATAGCGATATCGAGTATATCGGCAAGTTCCCGGCCGCGGCGAAAGTATTCACTCACTGTCGATCGCCGGTGAGCGACCTGAGTTTATGGCACGAGCGAATGTCTGATTCGACTCCGATGTCGTTTTGCCGAATCGCGAGTCTTTATTGCGGATTGCGGATTGTCTGGGCGAATATCTTCCGGGAAAGGAATCCGC
>CAYOBS010000139.1:0-8895 GCA_964402305.1 uncultured Planctomycetaceae bacterium
GACTTGAGGCTCCGGCCACCGGCTACTGGCTACCACTCCCATTTTTTTCCGCAGGCGGGCAATCCGATATTGACAAACACGCGGCAGAATATATATTACGAGGCTCCCAGGTATGGGGCCGTAGCTCAATTGGTTAGAGCACCGGACTGTCGATCCGGAGGTTGCGGGTTCGAATCTCGTCGGCCTCGTTTGCAACAGGGTCGGTCACGCAAGTGGCCGGCCTTGTTTCGTTTGGGACTTCGACGAGATGAGAACCCGCCGCGGCTGCGAAGCGGACGCCCTGGCCGGTGGCATGGTTTCCAAGGCCTCCCAATGCGGTGTCATGCTTCCGTCCGCGGAAGCATGTCCGGCACCGCTCGCCACATAGGCCCAAGCCCCTACCCGCAGCGCGATGGAATCACTCGGCTGCGTGCTGGCCGACTTCTTTGGCTTGTTCAGACTTGGGCTTCTTTGGCTTCTTCCGCCTCGCCGGCCGGGGCGGTTGGGGAGGTCGCGACGGCCAGCAGGCGCCGGAAGTATCGGTGGTAGAGCCAGGATGCGGCTATCAGCAGCGTGCCGAGGCACATGAACGACAGTATTCGGTAGACGGCCTCGACGTTTCGCATGTCAACCAGGAAGACCTTCGCCAAAGTGCCGGCGAAGACGATCATGGAGAGTATCCGCGGCGCGCGGCGTCGGCGGATGAAGCCGATCGCCATCATCACCGTCGCGAAGACGGCCCACCACACCGAATAGGCGGTGTGCATGGCCTGGTAGGGGTCCTGCCAGCCCTGGCCGGCGGGGCTGGCGAAGTAACGGTCGATCTCGAAGCTCACCGCGTAGAGCACCCCCACCGAGCAGATCATGCCCGCGACGACGCCCAGCATCTCCGGCGCCAGCTCCGCACTTCCCAGTTGCCAGGCGTGCGGCACGCGGCGGGCAAGCAGGGCCACGTGAACGGGCATCGCGGCCAGGACGGCGATCCCGGCGGCGAACTGCCAGTTCAGCAGCGGCGTGACGCTGGTGGCAGCGCCGTAGGCGACGCGCATGGCGATGGTGTCGAACAGTGCCCACTTGCCGGCCGAGATGAGCAACGCCGCCCCGCCGATGAGCCCGAGCCACTCGCTGCGGGCCGCGATTGACGTCGCGCCCAGCCCGGCCGCAAGGACCAACCAGGCCCACATCGCGCCGGTGACGGGCAGTTCGAGCCCGGCCCGGCCCGCCCAGAAGGCAGCAGCGGCCAGGACCAGGGCAATCGCCAGCGCCCGCTCGGCCTGGTCGCTCAGCAGGGGCTCACCCGCGCGGAGGATCCCCCCCGCCGCCAGCATCCCGCCGGCGATAGCGGCCGCAAGAAGCAGGCCCCAGGTCACGGGCGCGCCAAACGCGAACAGCGCCGTCTTGCCCATCAGCGGGTCCATCGGGAGCTGATAGCCGAAGAAGTGCATCAGTGCCAGTGCCAGCACCGTCGGCGCCATGATAAGCAGCGGCAGACTCCCGAGCCGGCGCGCGAGGAACATTACCACGACGCCCTGAATGCTCCACGCCAGCGGGATGTTGGCCTTGTCAAACTGGATCGGCACGGCCAGGACGAGCAGGACCAGCCCCTGCCCGAGCAGCGCGTAGGCCAGGGTTCGCCTCTCGGCCAGGCGGCGGACGAGCACCGCCGTAACTATTGCCGCGGCGCCAAGGGCGGCGGTGTAGCTGCCCATCCAATCGTCCGCCACCGCGCGCAGCAGTCCGTACGTCAGGCCGAACATGCCCGCCATCGCCGCCGTGGACACCCAGGCGTAGACAGGCTGGTTCATCGGCCGGGGCTTCAGGAATGCCCGCACCAGCATCTGCGCAGTAAGCACGCCGAAGAATATCCACGCCCACGCCGACAGGCCCCATCGGTCCGCCAAGGCCATGCCGCCGGACGACCAGTGATATGCGAACTGGAAGAATACCGCCCCCGCCGACCATAGAAGCACCGCCACGCGGAGCACCGAGAAGTCCTTCCACGTGCAGATCGCCAGCGTCACAACAACCAGGCCCAGCACGGTCGCCAGCATGGCGTTCATCGAGGCCGATCCGATCAGGTACACCCACAGCACCACCGCGGCCGAGCCGGCGGCGACAAGAATGCCCTGTGCCGAGATATCGTCGATCCGCCGCAGGTGCAGGGCCGCGCAGGTGTAGACGATGAACTCGCCCAGCAGCAGCCAGGCAAATACGTTCAGCGCCGTCCAGTCCGCCGGCTGGTAGCGAAAGGCGGCCCACACGCCGGTTATCAGCAGCGCCTGGCCCAGGGCCGCGACGCGGAGCACCGGGAAGCTCTTCCACGTGCAGATCGCAAGCGCAATGAGCATCAGCGGCAGAACGTTGACGTACAAGGCCGTCATGGAAACGGAGCTAATCAGGCACGACCACAGCACCACCGCGGCCGAGCCGGCGACGATGAGAATGCCCTGGGCCGTGGCCTCGTCGAGCAGGTCCCAGCGCATCGCGGCGCAGGTGTAGACGATGAACTCGCCCAGCAGCAGCCAGGCAAATACGTTCAGCGCCGTCCAGTCCGCCGGCTGGTAGCGCAGTGCCGCCCATAGGCCGGTTATCAGCAGCGCCTGGCCGATGGCCGCGATGCGGAGCACCGGGAAGCTCTTCCACGTGCAGATCGCAAGCGCGATGAGCATCAGCGGCAGAACGTTGACGTACAGGGCCGTCATGGAAACGGAGCTGATCAGGCACGACCAAAGCACCACCGCGGCCGAGCCGGCTACGACGAGAATGCCCTGTGCCGTGGCCTCATCGAGCCGATCCCAGCGCATCGCCGCGCAGGTGTAAACGATGAACTCGCCCAGCAGCACCCAGGTGAAGGCGTCGAGCACGGCCCAGTTGGCGGGCTGGTAGTTGTGCTGCGTCCACAGGCCGACGATGCACACCGCCTGCCCGGCCGCCAGGATCGCCAGCGACCGCCACTGCCTCCAAGCCGCCACAGCCAGCATCACCGCGGTAACGCACGCCAGCAGGATCATCATGCCCACAGGCTCGCATTGGCCGACCTTGGCGTGGAATCCCATGCCCGCCAGCGGGCAGACCATCACCAGAATACACGTGCCCTCCCACTTCTGCGGCGCGCATGCCGCCAGTCCCAGCGCCGCCATCGCCCCGACGCACGCCAGGAAGGCCGGGCCGCTCATGGCTGGATGCAGGACCAGCAGCAGCACGGTGAACACGGCCACGACGGCCAGCAGCATCACCTGTGCGCCTTGCAGGCCCAGGCGGCGGGTGCGGATGCCCACGGCGAGGTAGGCGACGAACTCGCCCAGCAGCGCCCACGCGAAGCCGAGCGTCCGCGGCCAGGCGCCCGGTGCGAAGTGCTTGGCGTACCATACGCCGAAGAGGCCCGCCGTGCCCGCCAGCGCCAGCGGCGACAGCGCAGGCCAGCGCATGTACAACCCCAGCGACAGGAAGCCGGCGTCCACGACGAGCATGTAGCACATCAGCAGTACCTGGCGGTTCTCGCCGGTCGACAGGAGCACCGGCGTGGCCATTGCGCCGATGAGGGCGACAAGCGCCGTCGAGAGCATCCGCGTCTGCACCGACAGCGCCATGCCCAGCGCCGTGACGATGCACATCAGCCCGAACGCCAGCGGCGGGCCGATGAGGTGGTACCAGCCGTTGGGGCTGGCGACGAAGACGACGAAGTACAGCAGCACCACCCCGCCACCCATTATCCCGGCCGCGAAAAGCCGGAGCTGCCGCTTTATCAGCGACCACTCGCCCAGGCCGATCATCACCAGTCCGACGGCAGCCCCGGCCAGCAGACGCAGGGGCTTGCTGATCCATCCCTTTTCGATGGCGAACTTGAAGAAGAACACCGCCGCCAGGAGCAGCACTGCCACGCCGACGAAAAGCATCACCCACGTGCCGAGGCGCTGCTCGATCGACTGCCTTATCTTGCTGGGCTGGGGTTTGGGGGCCGACTTTGGCGCGGGCTTCTCGCGGATGATCGGCGGGCCGGCGGCTGGGACCGGCGCGGACGCGGGCCTGACGGGAGGCTGCGCGGACGCGGGCCTGACGGGAGGCTGCGCGGACGCGGGCTTGGATGGCGGAGGCGTCGGCGCTTGTGCCGGCATGGCGGCTGGAACGGCTGGGCTCGGCGCCGGTTTAGCGGCGGCTTCGGCGGGCGTTGCCGCTGGTTTGGCTGGAGGCTGGGGCGGCGTGGGGGCTGGCGCGGCCTCGGCCCAATCGTGGAGCTTGCGAACCGCCACGGCCCAGTCGCCTTGGCCCTCGCCCACCGAAGCCGCCGCCGGCTTGACTTCGGCTTGCGCCGGGGCGGGCGCCGGCTTGGCAGGAGGCTGCGCAGGTGCGGGCTTGGCTGGCGGAGGCGCCGGTGCGGGCTTGGCTGGCGGAGGCGGGGGCTGCTTGGCCACGGGCCTCAGGACTGGAACCTCGGCCGGGGGCGGCTCGTTCGCCGCATGCGCCGGCTTCGTGGCGGGCGCCTCGACGGGCTTGGCCGGTAACGCCTGGGCTTCGATCCGGTGGATGGTCTGCTCCAACTGCGACAGGCGACGTTGAATATCCTCAATCGCCTTGAGAACATCTCCCGCTGACGGCTGACTGTCCGCACCCATGTCTGGCCCTTTCCCACAGTCCTACCGGAATCCCGGGGGTTCCATCCCTTGCCCTTGCGAAAATCCGTCAGGCGTGATTCTACAGTACTTTCGCCGCTGGCCGCAACGGCTGGGTTGGCAACTGCCGGGTCTTTATAATGAGCGGCCATTATTGCAGGCGCCGGATCAATGCCCAGATCACGCCTGGAACGAATGCCACGAACAGAAGCGTGAGCACTGGTATGAGCGTGTAGAGGAACAACTTCAATTCACCGGACAGCTTCTCAGATCTCAACGCCGCATATGCGGCCTTGTTGGCCCATCCGCCCAGGAAATAGCCCACCAATAATCCGCCAAGGGCGCCAAGAATTGCCAGCGGCGTGCCTGCCTTGAAGAGTCCACGTGCCGCCATGAAGGCAAAAGCAGGTCCGATGAAGATTGTCATCAGGAACATCATGTCCGCAAGATTGATCTCGGCAAGCATCATGGCCTTGTCCTCGCCGCCGGCCGAAGTCGCTAGCGGATTTACTCCGTGGGGCCAGGCGCATGTTTCAGCCCCCCGCCCGGAAGCGGCACGTCAAAGACAGGATACGCCATCCACTCAGGCTCCGGGGATTGCCTGCCGCATCCGCGGCCCGCCATTTCCATCCTTCGGCCGGCATATGTCGGCGATCTTCGTTTCGGACAGCACGCCGACCAGGCCCTTCTGGACCGATTCCCAGAAATCATGCACCACGCAGTAAGAGTCGCGCGGGCAGGCCCCGGGGCGAATCACGCAGCGGGTCAGGGCCACCGGCCCGTCGACGGCCTCGATGATCTCCAGCATCGACAACTCCGCCGGGTCGCGAGCCAGCCAGGCCCCGCCGTTTCGGCCGGCAACCGAGTCCACCAGCCCCGCCCGCGCCAGCGCCTGCACCACCTTGGAAATATAATCCGCCGGAATCATCATCTCCTTGGCGATCACCGCCGCCGCCACTGGACCATTGTTCCCGTAAAGCGATAAGTACACCACCGTCCTCACAGCATAGTCGGCCGTCTGGGTGATCTGCATCAAATCCTCATTCCTGTCGCGAAGACCGCAATATGGGCTCGACAAACCCCACGTTTACCCTGTTATTCCGACAGTCGGACTTCCAGAACAAATGCTGTCCTGAACTTCTCATGCTAATCGACTCATCCCCAGGTTAGCAACAGGTTTTTGCCGCAACAGGTTTTTGCCGCCAAATTGCCGCCGTGTGTGCGCCGGCTCATATTTTCATTGACCCAGCCGCCGGCGAAGCCTTAGACTCTGGTTTACCGGAAATCAAACGTTTGCCCGGACGGTGCGATATCCGCGGGCTCATCCCGCGGCCGGCGCAGAACCAGGGCCAAGAGGCGTGAGGCGGCCAGGGCCGTCGCGGCCTCGGGTGCGCGGTGCAAAGGCTTGGGCGCCTTGTGCCAGGCCAGAGTCGTCAGGGAGCGAAACATGCTCGGTACTGTCGAGTTGACACATTTGGCGCAAATGATGCAGAGTCTCCCCGGTTTCAACTTCCTGGCCTGGGCGGTCGGGTGGCAGGAGGTTCTCGTCATCGTGGTCGTCGTGCTGATTCTCTTCGGCGGCCGGAAGATCCCCGAGCTGGCCAGAGGCATCGGGCGCGGCATGCGCGAGTTCAAGCGCGAGATGCGCGGGGTCAGGGAAGACCTCGACGAGGCGATGAAAGAGGATGAAGAGGAAGAGCCACGCCCCCGGCCCAAGAAGAAGCGCAAGAGGCCGGTCAGCGAGAGCGCCGAAGACGAGAGCGCCGAGGACGAGGATGCTTCCGAGACCGACAAATCGGACAAGCCCAAGTAGGCCCCCTCTTAAATGAGCCATCCATGCACCCTGCCCGCGCAGGAGTCATATAGGTCCCATAGGACTCATAAGACCTGTAGTTCCCGTGCGTCCCGCCCGCGCGAGAATCATCCGGTATGCGGGCTTTCGCCTCACCCGGCTGAGCGTTTGGGGCCGCCGCCAATTTTGTTTTCGGTCCCGGCCTGGATTCGCGATATGTTCGTGCGGTGGCGGAAGATGATCAGCCCGGCCATCGCGGCGGCGAACGCGGCCATGGGCCAAAGCCCCGTCTGCGGCCAATTCATCGCCACGAAAACCGGCAGGAACGCCAGCGCCGCGGCTATACTGCCGAGCGAAACGTACCGGCTGATGAGCGTGACGATCACCCACACGCCCAGGGCGACCACGCCGGCCGCCGTAAAGAAAGGCCAGATCCCCAGCACCACTCCCAGCGCCGTGGCCACGCCCTTGCCGCCTCGAAACCGCAGCCAGAACGGCAAGATGTGCCCCGCAATCGCGCAGCAGCCCGTCAGCAGCCAGGCCGCCTGCTCAACGGGGCTGGGTACCCATGGCGGAGGCCCGAACTTCGTCGCCGTCGCATCGTACCCCGTCAGCAGCCAGCCGATTGAAAACTGAGGCGGCCCGAACACCGTCGCCACCGCGGCCGACCGCTCCGGCCTGAGCAGCATTCCCGCGATGAGCACCGGCAGCAGGCCCTTGGCGACGTCCAGCGCGAAGCAAAGGCATCCCCACTGCCAGCCGCACACTCGCCCGCAGTTGGTGGCGCCAATGTTGCCGCTGCCGACCTTGCGAAGGTCGATCCCCTTGCCGCGCGCGATGATGAACGCGAACGGCGTGGCGCCGATCACGTACGCCGCCAGCGGCAGCAGGAGAAACATTATCAGCGGGTGATGATCGATCATTCCTTGCCGGCGACCTCCCGGTAGGCTTCCAGAAGTTGCTCGACGTGGCGATCCATGCTCAGTTCATCGGCAACATCGCGGCACGCCTGCCGGCGAGCGGCGAGGCGGTCCGGGTCGGCAATGTCTGTCATGGCCTTCACAACGGCGTCGATGTCGTCCGGCGAGCTGACGACCAGCCCCGCGCCGCGGGCGAGAATCTCAGCCGCCCCGTTGAAGACGGTGGTTATGGACGGCACGGCCCAGCGGGTGGCTTCGAGCACGACCCGGCTGCACGGGTCGTACCAGCTAAGCAGCACGCAGGCGTCGGCCGCGGCGTACCAAGGCCAGATGTTGTCCGCTTGCGGCTCGAAGTACACCTGCCCGGCCACGCCGAGTTTCCTGGCGAGCCGGCGGTAGCTCGCCACATTTTCCCGGCCTACGGCCACGAATCTCGCCCCCCGCGAGCCCGCCGGGCAGCGGCACCACCGCGCGAACGCCTGTATCGCCTGGGCGACGCCCTTGCGCCAGAAGTCCTTGCCGACGCTGAGAAACAACGGGCTGCCGGAACCGACGCCGACTTTCTCGCGCAGCTCCTGCCGCCAGGTCCGGCGCTGCTCGTCGGACACGTCGGGCAGATTCACGGCGTTGAAGATGACGCGTACGTTCTCGCCGCGGGCGTAGTAGTTCATGAACTCCCGCGCGACCATCTCGCTGACGGCCAGGCAGAGCGTGGCGGGGTTGCGGATGAGCTTTCGCTCCATGAATCGCATCTTGCGGCGGTGGGCGTTGAGCGGCAGGGTCAGGTGCGTCAGGAACCGCAGCAGGCCGTGGCAGTGCCGCAGCTTGGCGGACTCCTGGGCCCCCACCAGCCCGCCCCGCGGCTGAAAGACGTTCGCGCAGGGAATCGGCAGCGTGGCGTGGACAATGTCGAACCCGCCGTCGCGCGACGCCCCGCGCACGGACCTCGCGAAGCTCGCCAATTTGGTCGCGCGGTCCAGGCCCCAGCACTTTAGCTCCCGCGTGCGGAAGCCCTGCCCGCCGGCGCCGGCCTCCATACAGAAGACCGTCACATCCTGCCCGCGCCTGGCCAGGCCTTCGGCAATCTGCGCCGTCGAGACCTCGCGCCCGCCGCGAGATGGATCGAACCGCTCAATGACCAACGCAATCTTCATTGCGGCAAACCTTCCTTGCCGCGCCGGCGACGCCTGTCGCCGCGCCGGCGCATCGACTCGACCTTCCGGCCGATGAGCTTATCCCACGCCCGCCGCCGGCGGTCCGACATGCCGGTGAGGTAATCCGCCAGCAGCGGCTGCCAGTAGCCGTCCACCCACGCCGCGGGCATGGAATACTTGAGCTGCGCCAAGTCCTTGACGCGCCACCGCCGCTTTATCACACGAGGGCGGAACATCCGCGCCAGGTCGATCAGGTACAGGTCGTCCCGCCCGGCCGATGCATCAAGGAACACGTGCGAGGCGTAAAGGTCGCGGTGAACGTACCCGGCCTGGTGAAGGCGGCGGACCATCCCCGCCAGTCGGCCGGTGAGGCCGGCGACCGCGGCGGCGTCGTGGGCGGCCAGGTACGCGTCGAAGCACCGCTCCAGCGCCTCGCCCGG
>CAYOBS010000140.1:0-8871 GCA_964402305.1 uncultured Planctomycetaceae bacterium
CCGCGCCCCTTGCCACCAGCGGCTACGCGGTGGCTTCGCTCGTGCTGGGCATCGCATCGCTGGTGACGTGCTTCTGCTATGGCCTGCCGGCGATAATCTGCGGGCCGCTGGCGATGGCGTTCAGCAGCCGGGCCAGGAATGACATCCGCGCCGGCACGGCCAACCCATCGTCGGCCGGCCTGGCCACGGCGGGCAAGATCTGCGGGCTTATCGGACTGCTGATGGGGATCGGCTATGTGATATTCATTGTCGTTATCATTGTCGCGGCCGCGCTGTCACACTGAGTCGCCCATTATGTCAGCCCAGTAGCGACAAGCCCAGTAGCGGTTCTTGCCGCGGCACGCCGGTTGGGCTATGATGCCTCCGCCGCGGCCAACCGGGACTTACGGTGCCTGACCGCCGGCGGCTGGCAGAGATCAGGATGCAGGGTTGGTTGAACATGGCGGTAATCGCGATGGCGCCGGAGTCCTGGTTCCACAGGAACTGGGCGGCAATCGCCATTTTTCTGACGTGCCTGAGCCTGCTGGTGTTCCTGGTGCTCTGGCTGGCGAAGTTCGTGCGGATCTGCCTGAACATCTTCTGCGACACTCCTCCCCCGCTTTCGATGGGCCCGGTTGACTTCCAGCGCTTAGCCGGCGAGGAGGTGCGTTTCCGCAGCTTCGACGGCAGCAGCCTGCGCGGCATGACTTTGCGGGCGCGCGACCGCGGCGGCTATCGCGGCACGATAGTCTTCTGCCACGAGTACGGCTCGGACATGCATAGCTGCGCCCGCTACGTGCGCCCGCTGATCGAGTCGGGGTTCGACGTGTTCACCTTCGACTTCCGCGCGCACGGCGAGAGCGGCAACTGGGGCAGGTACCGCCCGCTCCAGTGGCCTAGCGACAAGGAAATGGAGGATGTGCTGGGCGCCTGCGCGCACGTGGAGGCATGCCTGGCCGCCGAGGGCAAGCCGGTTGAGGTCGGCGTTTTCGGCATGAGCCGCGGCGCGGGGGCGGCACTGCTGGCGGCCTCCAGCGATTCCTGCATCAAGGCCATCATCTGCGACGGGGCCTTCAGCACCGAAACCACCCTCGTGGCCCTGATGAAACGCTGGGCGCACATCTTCGCCAGAAGCAAGCTCGTCTACGAGAATCAGACCGATTCGTTCTGGCAAACGCTGCTCTGGCTGCTGATGCGGTTCGCCCAGCCGAAGATGGGCTGCCGGTACCTCTCGGTCCGCAAGTCGCTTCACGAGATGCAGCCAAGGCCCATATTCTTCATCCACGGCGAGAAGGACAGCTACATCCGCGTCGACCAGACACAACTGCTCTACGACGTGGCGCCGGAGCCGAAATACATCTGGATCGTCCCGGGCGCCAAGCACAACCAGTCCGTCATCGTCGAGCCGCGCCAGTATGCGGCCAGGACCGTCGCCTTCTTCCGCAGGCACCTGGCCGGTGAGGATGTCGCCGTCGAACAGATCACCGCGCCGGTGGATGTGGAAGTGGCGTGAAGGGAAGGAAGAGGAAGAAGTAGTTAGGAAGTAGTAGTTAGGAAGAAGTAAAAAGCAGATAGGAAGAAACAGATAAGAAGAAGTGAATAGGAAGAAGCAGATAGGAACGCGGAAAGGAATATGGTGGGCGAAAACCAGAATACAAAGGCCCTGGGCGGATATAAGGATCTGATCGCCTGGCAAAATGGCATGGATCTTGTTGTGGCCGTCTATCGCGTGAGCGCCAGGTTTCCGCCAGAGGAGCGCTTCGGGTTGACGTCGCAGGTGAGAAGGGCGGCGGTGAGTATTCCCAGCAATATCGCCGAAGGCTACAGCCGTCCGGGCAGGGCGGACTACCAGAGATTCCTGGATATTGCTCGGGGATCGGCCAACGAGACCGAAACGCAGTTGATTGCAGCGTCCCGCCTGAAGATGGTTGGTGCCGATGAGTTAACGAGGGTGATCGAACTTACTAACGAGGTTTAAAGGATACTTAAGGGTCTTGTGGACAGTGTAGGAAGAAGCAACAAGGGCAATGACCGGTACTGAGTTTGCGCCAAAATGCCCTTGCCCGCGAAGCTCCTGCCTACTTACTACTTCCTAACTACTACCTACTTCTTTTTCCGCCTATGAGTTTCACCAAAACCCTATTGCGGCCCGTGGCCTTCCTGGCCGGGCGACACGCCGCCGGGCAGGTCCGGGCCTTCCTGGCTGCCCACAAGCGCACCGCCCAAACCCAGGACAGGGTGCTCGCCGAGCTCCTGGCCGCACATCGCGACACCGCCTTCGGGCGCGATCACGGCTTTGACAGGATCCGCACCTACGCCGACTTCGTCGCGGCTGTGCCCGTCAGGTCGTACGACGCCCTCAAACCCTACGCCGACCGCGTGCTGGCCGGCGAGTTCAACGCCCTGCTCCCGCCGGGGCAGCGGGCGCTGATGTTCAGCCAGACTTCCGGCACGACAGGCCAGCCCAAGTACATCCCGGTCACCTCGCGCTTCCTGGCCGAGATGAGGCGCGGGTGGAACATCTTCGGCGTAAAGGCGCTGACGGACCACCCGGAGGCATGGCTTCGGCCGCTGATGACCATCAACTCGTCGATGCACGAATCCGCCAGCCCCACGGGCGTGCCTTGCGGCGCCATCAGCGGGCTTCTTGCGGCCAAGCAGAAGGGGATCGTGCGGCGGATGTACGTGGCGCCGCGCCAGGCGGCGGACATTTCCGACCCGCTGGTCAAGTACTACACGATCCTCCGCTGCGGCGTCGGGCGGGATGTGAGCATCATCACCACGGCCAATCCGTCGAGCACGATCAGGATCATCGAGGTCGGCCAGACGCACGCGGAAAAGCTCATCCGCGACGTGGCCGACGGGACGATAAGCCCGCCCGGCGGCCTGCCGGCGGCGCTGCAAGGGCGATTGCGCTTCCGCCGCAACGCCGCCCTTGCCCGGCGGATGGAAGATGGGCTGAGGCGCGACGGGCAACTGCTGCCGCGGCACTTCTGGAACATCGCGCTGCTATGCAACTGGACCGGCGGGACGCTGAAGCTTTACCTGCGGCGCCTGCGCGAACTGTTCGGCGACGTGCCCGTCCGCGACATCGGCCTGCTTGCCAGCGAGGGCAGGTTCTCCGTGCCGCTGGAGGACAACTCGCCCGCGGGGGCGGCCGAGATAACCGCAAACTTCCTGGAGTTCATACCCGCGGCGGATTATGGCCGGGATGACCCGCCGACCCTGCGCGCCCACGAGCTTGCCGTAGGGCAGGAGTACTTCCTGGTGCTGAGCAACTGGGCGGGCCTGTGGCGATACAGCATCGACGACCGCATCCGCGTGACCGGGCATTTCGGGCAGAGCCCGGTCTTCGAGTTCCTCTCACGCGGGCTTTACAGCTCGAACATCACCGGCGAGAAGATCACCGAGTACCAGGCGGTCGAGGCCATGCGCCGCGCCGCGGCCTGCCTGGGCGCCGCCCTCGACCGCTTCTGCCTCCAGGGCCGGTTCGCCGCCACACCGTACTACGAGCTGCGCATCGAGCCCGCCGACGGCTGGGCGCCGCGGGCCCTGGCCGAGGCCATGGACCGCGAACTGGCCGGGCTGAACGTCGAGTACGCCGCCAAACGCCACAGCGGGCGCCTCGGCTGCATCCGCCCCATCGCCGTCGCGCCCGGCCACTTCGACCGCGCCGAAAGCCAGGCCATTGCCAGCCGCCGCGGGCGGACCGAGCAGTACAAGCACCGATACCTCCTGACGGAGGTGCTGGACGGCGAGGGGGAATGAACGTGGGGGCAAAGCCCGCGCCGCGGCGCCACTCGTGTAACCCACGCAAGCCCGTGCCGGGGCTGGGGAAAATGCGCGGCGGATTGAATTGCCCGGCGGATTGAACTGGCCAAAGCCCGCCCGGGCGGGTATCGTGGGTACCATTGCGTATCATTAAGCCGCGGATTTGCGAACGTCACTCGACTCGACAGGAGATGTCCCTTGAGCACGGCCTGCATAGAAATGGCAACTCGGCTGGGCAAGGCCCTGGCGGCATCGCCCCAGGCGACGGCCCTGGTCGCCGCCCAGAAGAAGCTCACGGAAGACCCCGCCACCAGGCAGGTCTTGCATGACTACCAGGAGCAGGTCATCAAGATGACGCGCCTGGAGCAATCCCACCAGCCCATCAGCCCGGACGACAAGCACAAAATCCAGGAGATCAACGACAAGCTGATCGCCTCGGAGCTCTACAAGCAGTACCTGAGCGCCCAGGTCGGCTACGTTGACCTCATGCGGAAGACCAACCTGGCCATCCGCAACGAACTGCCGCAGTTGGAAATGTAAGCCGCAAGACGCGAAGCCTATTACTACAGCGCAAGTTCGTAGCATGGCCATCTTGGCCATGAGTCCCACGGGCGTCCCGCCCGTGGTGTCGTTGGAATTTTCAGAGTTTGCAGGGGCAGGATGCCCCTGCGACTCACGGGCAAGATGCCCGTGCTACGCGAAAAGCCCGAACTTGCGCTGTAGTACTATGGAGTGCGGCGATCCCGGCGCGCCGGGACCGCTTTTGCTCGGCAGCGGAAGAAGTTTTACAAACGCCACCAAACGTATCGGGCACGGACGGATTTCGCCGAAGTTCTGGGCCAACGAAGATACAGGGGATCGGCGAGCCAAAGCGGCGAAGGCGTTCCGCGTCGCCAAGGCTATGCACTTCAAAGGCCAAAGCGGCGAGGGCGCCCCTGCGGGGCTTGTCGCCGCACTCCAAGGGCTTCGCGTTTTCGCGGCCTTCGCCCCTGGCCCCCCGCCCCTTCGACCCGCTCAGGGCAAGCCTTCGACTCGCTTCGCTCGCTCAGGGCAAGAAGGGCAAAGCGTAAAAGAACAAAGAGCAAAGGGTTATTTCAAGTCCACGGCAACACGGAACCCGAGGTCGTAGTTCCGGAAGTCAGGCGCGTTGCTGCCGCGTCCCGCAGACCGGCAGTGCTGTGGATCGCAGTACCAACTGCCGCCGCGCAGAACACGGTACGCCCCGGAATCCGGCCCTGTGGGGTCGGTCTTGGGCGAGTTGGCGTAGTAATCCTTGCCGTACCAGTCGCTGCACCACTCCCATACATTGCCGTGCATGTCGTATAGCCCGAAGCCATTGGGCGGAAAGCTGCCTGCCGGCGCCGTCTGGAGGGTCTTTTGCCCGGAGGACATCCCTAACCATGCCATGAGCCTATCCCAGACGTTCGGATTGGAGGGGATGACGGCATTGGCCTGCCCCGGCTTGAGGGCATCGCCGGTATGGAACGCCGTGGTCGTACACGCACGGCAGGCGTATTCCCACCGAGCCTCGGTGGGCAACATCACCTTCTTGCCCGTCCCGGCCGAGAGCTTCCGGCAGAACTCGACTGCCTCATCCCAGGAAACCTGCTCCACCGGATTTTTCGCGCCTTTGACGGTGCTGGGGTTCTTGCCCATCACCTGCTCGTACTGCTCCTGCGTTACCTCGAACGCCCCCATGTAGAACGGCCTGCTGATCGTCACCTCGTGCTGCGGGCCTTCATCGCTGCTTCGGCCGGCCTCCGTGGCAGGAGAGCCCATCATGAACTTGCCGGCCGGAATGAGGACCAGCCGCATATTCACGTTGTTGCCAAGGTCGAGAACGGTTTCCGGCCAGTGGCGCTGGCCAGCCATGTAATACCAGATGCCGCCGGCCACAAGACAGGCCACGATGACGGCGATGCCCGCCTTGGTTCTGCGGCTGACTTTCCTGGCTTTCTTGTCCACCACCTTGTCCACCGCGTCGCCCATGAGTCGGACCTTCCCGAAGACCCCAAGGCAGCAGTTTACCCCGCCGACAGCGAGAGGGCCACTCCATCGCCCGCGCCGCGCCCTGGCTATCGCCCCGCTATCGTGCCTGGGCGGCGTGCCGCTCGGCGCGGATCAGGTCCCACATCGTGGACGAGAGGTGCGCGGCGTCCAGGCCCACCTCCGTAAGCTGCTCCCGCCTCGATGCAAAGCTGACAAAGCGGTCCGGCAGGCCGACGAGGCGGACGTTCTCGGCACGCAGGCCGCGATCGGCGGCAAGCTCCAGCACAGCCGAGCCAAACCCGCCCGCCACGGCGTGGTCTTCGCAGACCAGCACAGGCTTGCCGGACTGGATCAGCCGCGCTATCAGCGCCGCATCCAGCGGCTTGGCGAAGCGGGCGTTCACGACGGCCACCTCGGCCTGTCGCCGCTCGCTGAGCATCATCGCCGCCGCCAGGGCAGGCTCGACCGTCGCGCCGTAGCACAGCAACGCCCCGTCGGGGCCCTCGCGGAGGATTCTCGCCCTGCCAAGCTCGAAGGGCGGGCACGGGCCCGGCAGGTCCGCGGGCACCGTGTCGCGCGGGTAGCGGATGGCGGTCGGGCCGTCGCTGGAAAGTGCGAAGGACAGCGCCGCCCGCATCTCGGCCGCGTCGGCCGGGGCAAGCAGAACCATCCCCGGCAGCGGGCGAAGCATGGCGATGTCCATCATGCCGTGATGCACCGCCCCGTCGCCGCCAACGAGTCCGGCGCGGTCCATGCACAGCACCACCGGCAAGTGCTGGAGCGAGACCTCCTGGAAGATCTGGTCCATCGCCCGCTGCATGAAGGTCGAGTAGATCGCGACGACAGGGCGCAGTCCGCCCTTTGCAAGCCCTGCCGCCATCGCCACGGCGTGCGACTCGCAGATTCCAACGTCGATCATGCGGTCGGGCAGGCATTGGCGGAACTCGGCCAGGCCCGTGCCGTCGGGCATTGCGGCGGTGATGGCGACCACGCGGTCGTCGGCCTTTGCCTCGGCGATCAGGGCCTTGGCAAACACCTCGGTCCAACTGGGGCGCTCCGGCTCGGCGAAGACGGCCTGGCCGGCCTCGACCCTGTAGGCCGACGTGCTGTGGAACCGGCAGGGGTCCTCGACGGCGTACTGGCAGCCGCGGCCCTTTTCGGTATGCACGTGCAGCAGGGCCGGGCGGTCCATCTCCGACAGCGACCGCAGCATGCGGATGAGCGTCGGGATATCGTGCCCGTCGACGGGCCCGAAGTAGCTTATGCCCAGGCTCTCGAAGATCCCCCCGCCGTGGATCGTGGTGCGAAGCCCATCCTTGATGTGGCGAAGGGCCTCGGTGACTTCCTCGCCCATCGGCATGTGCTGGAGGATCCGCTCGGTCGATTGCTTCAGGCCGCTGTAAGTGTGGGTCATGCGGATGCGGTCCAGCACGTCGGCCAGGCCGCCCTGGGTGCGGTCGATGGCCATCGAGTTGTCGTTCAGGACGATCAGGAACTGCCTGCCCAGCCGGCCAAGATTGTTGATCGCCTCGAGTGACAGGCCGTTGACGATGCTGGCGTCGCCGACGACCGCGACGACCTTTCGGGCGGCATTCTTCTGCTCGTCCGCCCAGGCCAGGCCCATTGCCGTGGATATGGCGGTGCCGGCGTGACCGGTGGCAAACAGGTCGTAATCGCTTTCCGACGGGGCCGGGAAGCCGCTTATCCCGCCGGCCTGGCGAAGGGCGTCAAAGCGGTCGCGCCTGCCCGTAAGCAGTTTGTGCGCGTAGCACTGATGCCCGACGTCCCACAGCAGGCGGTCGCTGGAAAAATCGAAGACGTAGTGCAGGGCGATGGTAAGCTCGGCCATGCCGAGGTTGCTTGCCAGGTGCCCGCCTGTCCTGCTGACCACGGAGATGATCCGCTGGCGAAGCTCCTCCGCCAAGCGGCTGAGTTCATCGTTGCCGAGCCTGCGCAACTGCCGCGGGCCGGTTATGCTCGCCAGGATGCCTTCATCAGGTTCCGGATCTTCTTTGGGCACGTCTTCTCCCTAGCGGGTTCTACGGACCAGCAGGTCCGTCAGTTCCCGCAACTTATCTGCCGCGGCGCCCAGCGGGGCCAGGGCCAGGGCGGCCTGGCCGCTGAGCTCGCCCACAAGGGTCCGGGCGGCGGGGGCGCCCACGACGGCCACGGCGCTGCACTTGCCGGCATCGGCGTCCTTGCCGGGGGTCTTGCCCAGTTGCTCGGCGTTGGCGGTCGCGTCCAGCAGGTCGTCCACCATCTGGAACGCCAGGCCCAGCAACTGCGACCAGTCCGACAGGGCAGCCATCGCCCGCTCGTCGCCTCGGCCGCACAGGCCGCCCATCCTCGCCGCGGCGCGGATGAGGGCGGCGGTCTTGCGGGCGTGGATGTACCGCACGCCGTCCAGCCCGGCCGGCATGGGGCACAGGTGCATGTCCGCGACCTGCCCGGCAATCATGCCCGCCGGGCCGGCCCCGGCCGCCAACTCCGCCGCCAGCGCCCCTGCCAGCGCCGCCGGGGCCTCGGCCAGCAAGCCGAATGCCCTGGTCAACAGCGCGTCGCCGGCCAGGATCGCCATCGCCTGGCCGAACTTCACGTGCGCCGTGGGCCGGCCTCGACGCAAAGTATCATCATCCATCGCCGGCAGGTCGTCGTGGACCAGGCTGTAACCGTGGACCAACTCCACCGCCAGCGCCGCCCGCCCGGCCGCGCCTGCATCTACGCCGCCCTGGCGGCCCGATGCGACGGCCTCGGCGCTCATCCACACGATTGCCGGCCTCAAACGCTTGCCGCCAAGCAGGATGCAGTATCGCATCGCCCCGGCCAGCGCCGCCGGCACGCCCGGCTCGATCAGCAGCCGGGCCAAATGCTCCTGCGCGCGGCGGGCGTATGGGCCCAGTAACTCATCGAGCTTCGACGCATCCTTGATATCGGCCATGTCGTGTCGCCTGCCGCAAACTCGCGCCGACCGCCGCCGGCCCTTACACCGGACCGGCCCGCCGGCCTAGCCAAGACCGTCCATTATACGAAACCCCCGCGCGGTTCAATAGTAGTAGCCAGTAGCCTGTAGCCGGTGGCCGGGATAGCCAGTAGCCAGGAGCCAATAGCCAGTAGCCGAGGCTGTCCGATAAT
>CAYOBS010000141.1:0-8832 GCA_964402305.1 uncultured Planctomycetaceae bacterium
TTTCCCCCAGGCCACGAAGCTCACGTTCGAGTTCCCCGCCAGGGGCAGCCGCGGCCCGGTGACGCTGTACTGGTACGACGGCGACGAGGCAATGCCGCATCCCAAGGGCCTGGAGGCCAACCGCCAGGCGCCCGACACCGGGGCGGTGCTCATCGGCACCAAGGGCGGAATCAGTCACGGCTCGCACGGCGCCAAGGGCTGCCGGGTATTCCCGGAATCGCAGATGCAGGCCGTCAAGGACAAGCTTCCCGCGCCGACCCTCAAGCGGACCAAGGGCCACCACGACGAGTGGCTGGAGGCGATTCGCGAGAATCGCCCCGCCGACTCGGACTTCAGCTACGGCGGCCCGCTGACGGAAGTCGGCCTGGTGGGCGTAATCGCGATTCGCTTCGCCGGGCAGAAGCTCCTATGGAACTCGGCGAGAATGCAGTTCACCAACTGCCCCGAGGCCAACAAGCTGGTTACGCCGAACTTCCGGGCCGGCTGGAAGCTTTGAGCTTGGTAGAAGAGTAGTAGCCGGTAGTCAGTAGCCGGGAGCCGGGAGAAGAAACGGCGGCACCCGGCACCCGACCGTTTTGACCGACCGCCGGGCAAACTTCGCACACGCCCGGGGGCAAAAGGGGGAAACACAAAAAGGGGAAAAGCGGTAGCTTTTTCACCGGATGTTTTCCTATCATGCCTACTTTTGTCGCGTCGAGGTGGTAAAATAACGGTTTCCCCTCGGGCCAGGGGCGGCCCGGCCTGGCGGCGCCCGCCGGGTTGGTGGCATTAGCGTGGCCCGCGCACGTGCCGGGAGTGATTTTTTGGTTCCGAATGCAGACAAAGAGTTGAGCGGCTTTCTGGATCGGGTTGGCGTTCGGATCGGTTCGCGACTGGATGGGTTGTCCGCGCTGACCAGCCTGGCCGAGGCCAGGGACCTGCTGGGCGGCAAGATGCTTCGCAGCCGGCTTGCCGGGCGACTTATGCTATCGGGCGCGGGTGCAGCCGATGCCGGGCTCATCGAGCGCGCCGCGGCGGCGGTGGAGCTTGTTCACACGGCCAGCTTATGCCACGACGACGTTATCGACAACGCCTTGCTCCGCCGGGCGACGCCCACGCTCTGGCGGCGGACTTCCTCATCCGGCGCGGTCCTCGTGGGCGACATCCTGCTGTGCGAGGCGATGACTTTACTGCTCGAAACGGAGAACAATTCCCTATTAGTGGCATTTGTGGGTAAAGTAACGCAAGTATGCCTGACGGAGGCCCGGCAGGAGCTCATATATCGTGGCCGGCAGATCGATGAGGAAACCTGCCTGGCCCTTGCCCGCGGCAAGACCGGGGCATTGTTTGCATTTGCGGCCGAGGCGTGCGCCCGGATAGGCTCCGATGAGTCGGCCGCATTTGGGCAAGCGGGTTATTGCCTTGGCACGGCCTACCAGCTTGCCGACGACCTGCTGGACGTTGTGGGCAACGAGAAGCAGGCGGGCAAGACCCTGGGCACCGACGGCGAACGTGACAAGTTCACGCTGCCGCAGGTGGAGCCGGATGGCGCCGAGTTGTCCATCCGGCACGTGCGGCGGTTATGCAGCGAGGCGGCCCAGGTTGTTGACGCCTGGCCGACGGCACGCCAGGCAGTTGAGGATTTCCTGGCCCGGGACTTTGGTCCCGTGCTGGAGATGATCGGCCAACCTTTGGACAAACGGGCGAAGTCATCGATATGAAGCCACGAGGCGGTTACAACGTGCCCCTGGCCGGCAGGCCGGGTGCGGACGTCGAGGTCCTGCCGGACCCGGACGCCCTGCACCTGCCGCTGGCCGGCAGGCGGCTGAAGTTCACGGAGGTTCGTGTCCGTGACGGCCAGGCTGTCCGGCCCGGCGAGATCCTCGCCGTCGATCCGCGGCGATACCGTGTTCCCCTGCTGGCGCCCCGGGCGGGCACGGTGACGGTTACAGGCAAGGCCCTGATTCTGCACGACCTCTCGCGGGAGCAGGAAGATCCCTACAAGGGCGAGGAGCTCAACCACGCCGCCCACGCCGGGGCCGCCGAGGCTCTCAGGCGGAAGCTCGTTGACCTGGGCGCCTGGCAGTTCGTCGGCGACGCCTTCACCGGCGGCCTGCCCGACCCCGCGGGCGTCCCGCAGGCGGTGGTGGTCACCACAATGAGCTTCGAGCCGTTCACCGCTCGCGGCGACGTGCAGATGGCCAAGAGGCTCACGAGCTTCACCCGCGGCCTGGAGCACATCCAGGGGCTTCTGGAGTACCAGCCCATCTACCTGGCGATTCCGGCCATGCATAGCGAACTGGCCGAGAAGGTCCGCCAGACCGTCCAGGGCTACGCGTACGTCAAGGTCGTGACGATACCGCGGAAGTACCCATTCGACCACCCGGCCCTGATTGCCCGGCGGCTGGGTTTGCGGAGCGGCGGCGGAAGCGTCTGGTCGCTCGGCGTGGCGGGGGTGCTGGCGGTGGACCGCGCAATGACGGCCTCGCTGCCGAGCACCGTGAGGATCGTCGCCGTCGGCGGGCCCGGCGTTTCGAAGCCCACGCACGTCAAGGTCTGCACGGGCTGGCCGATCCGCGGGATAATCGACGCCTGCGGCGCGGCCGAGAACGTCCGAGTGGTTATGGGCGGCGCCCTGACCGGGCAGGCATGGTCGCCCGATGACCAGCCGGGGCTGTGCAGCGAATGCACGAGCCTGACTGTCCTTCGCGACGAGGCCCCGCGGACGCTGTTTGGCTGGGGCAGGCCAGGCTGGTCCCAGCAGTCGTTCTCGCCGTATTACATCAGCAAGCTCCGCCCGTCGTTCACCGAGCGGCTCAGCACGGCCCTTCGAGGCGAGCGGCGCGCGTGCGTGTCGTGCCAGCTTTGCGAGAAGGCCTGCCCGGCGGGCATCTGGCCTCACCTTATCCACAAGCACCTTTTCCAGGACAACCTGGAGCAGGCGGAGTCCCTGCGGCTCGACCTGTGCGTCGAGTGCGGGCTTTGCTCGTACGTATGCCCGTCCAAGATCGAACTGCTCGATCAGTTCCGCGCCGCCAAGAAGGCCATTGCCGACATGGCGGCTGAGGAAGCCGAAGAAATGCGGGAAAAGGCGGAGAAGGAGGCGCGGGAATGAAGCTCCTCCTTGGTTTGATGGACCGCATTCGCCCGACGTTCCGGCAAGGCGGCCTCAAGGCCATCCGCCCGGCGTTCGACGCGATCGACGCGTTCCTGTTCTACGTCGGTTTTCGGACCGACAGGGCGCCGCACGTCCGGGACCCCAACAACATCAAGCGATACATGTCGGCCGTCATCGTGGCCCTCATGCCGATCATCGCGGCGGCGATTTACTTCTTCGGCTGGCGGATCGTTGGCACGATCGCCGTCACGTACGTTACGGGCCTGTTGATCGAGCTGGGCTTCGCGATGTTCCGCAAGGAGGAGATCAACGAGGGCTTCTTCGTCACCGGCCTGCTGTACCCGCTGATTTTGCCGCCTGGCCTGCCGTTCTGGATGACCGCCGTCGGCATCGCCTTCGGCGTCATCGTCGGCAAGGAGCTTTTCGGCGGCACGGGCCGCAACGTGCTGAACCCGGCGCTGGTGGCGCGGTGCTTCCTGCTGATCGGCCACGCGCCATATATGAGCAAGGGCTGGTCCGCCCCTGCCGGCGGCTGGCCCGGCGGGTTTGGCACGTGGTCCGTGGACGCCGTCAGTTCGGCCACGCCGCTGGGCGCCGCCAAGAGCGGCCTTTATGCCGACTGGAGCAACCTGCTTTTCGGCACGGCCTCGGGCAACGGCGTCTCCGGCGGCTGCTCGGGCGAGGTCTGCTCGGTGCTGATAATCCTCGGCGGGCTGTTTCTGCTGCTTACGGGCGTGATCAACTGGAGGACGATCGTCAGCCTGCTCGGCTCCTTCGCGATAATGGTCGGCGTGGCGGCGTGGGTGTCGCCGGCGGCCTTTAGCCGGCCCGGCTGGACCCCGGTTGCGATGGTCGCCTGGCAGCTCCTGGCGGGCGGGCTGCTGTTCGGGGCCGTCTTCATGGCCACCGACCCGGTAACAAGCCCCGTCAGCAACCTTGGCAAGTGGATTTACGGCATAACCATAGGCGTATCGACGTTCCTGATCCGCTATCTCGCCGGTTACCCCGAGGGCGTCATGTTCGCCATCCTGCTTGGCAACATCGCTGCGCCGCTTTACGACGAAATCGCCACGTGGCTCCACCTGCGGAGGCTCCAGCATGAAGGATAGCCCGCGAACCATCATCTTCGCCGCCGTTCTGGGCGTGGTATGCGCCGGGCTTCTGGCGGCCGCAAACCACGTGCTCAAGCCGTACCAGGAGGCCAACGCCGCGGTCGAGAAGTGGCGCAACGTCTTTGACGTGCTCGGCGTGCCGTTCGGTGAGAACGCCACGTCGGCGGAGCTTCTGGGGCTGGTGCGGTCCAAGTACAACCCCGACGGCAAGGTCTCCGAGAAGACCGTCAACGGCATGAAGATCTACACCTACCGGCATCCCCAGGCCGGCAAGCTTTACGCGGTGGAGTTCGCGGGTCCGGGGCTGTGGGGGCCGATCGAAGGCCTGCTGTGCCTCAAGGGCGACCTCAAGACGGTCTTCAATATCGCCTTTTACAAGCAGGAGGAGACGCCGGGCCTGGGCGACGAGATCAAGACCCCCACCTTCCGCGGGCGGTTCCGCGACAAGACCATCGCCGCACCCGGCGGCAAGGGCGGCATTCGGGTTCGCAAGCCAGGCGCGGCCTCGGGCGACAACGAGGTCGACGGCATCAGCGGCGCGACGCTGACCTGCAACAAGGTCGAGGCGATGATCAACGCCGTCAGCAGGCGCATCGAGGAGAATCGCGCGGCGATCCTCAAGGAGGCCGGCAATGAGTAACGCACCCGTGGCTTGCGGGGCATGCGAAGCCGGCGGGGTCTGCCAAGGCAAGGGCCTGTCCACGCTCAAGAGCGGCGTCTGGGCCAACAACCCCATCAGCGTGCAGGTGCTGGGCATCTGCTCGGCCCTGGCCGTAACCAGCAAGCTGGAAAACGCGCTGGTGATGGGCGCGGCCCTGATCTTCGTGACCGGGTGCAGCAACCTCTTCATCTCGCTGATGCGAAAGGCCATTCCCCGCAAGATACGAATGATTGCCGAGGTGGCCATCATCGCCACGTTCGTGATTCTCTTCGACCAGGTCCTGCGGGCGTTCTACTGGGACATGAGCCGCCAGCTCGGCCCTTACGTGGGGCTGATCATCACCAACTGCATCGTAATGGGCCGGGCCGAGGCGTTCGCGCTTCAGAACCCGCCGATAGTCTCCGTGGTCGATGGCCTGGCCAACGGCATGGGCTACGCGGGCGTCCTGGCCGTCATCGGCGCCATCCGCGAGCTGCTGGGCTACGGCACGATCCTGGACTTTGCCGTGCTGTCAACCTCGTGGTATGTGCCCAACCAGGTGATGATCCTGGCGCCCGGGGCCTTCGTGGTGCTGGGCTTGCTCATCGCGATGTTCAACGCCATCAACGCCGGGAAGGGCGCCGCGGACGCCAAGCCGGCGGGAGGACACTGACATGGACTACATCTCCCCATGGGCCATCATCGTCGCGTCGATCTTCACCAGCAACATTCTGCTGGCCAACTTCCTGGGCATGTGCTCGTTCCTGGTCTGCTCCAAGCAGATAGGCACGAGCCTGGGTCTGGGCGCCGCCGTCGTCTTCGTCATGACGGCAACCACGGCCATCAACTACGGCGTGTACTACGGCCTGCTGGTGCCGATGGGGCTCGAGTTCCTGGGGTTCATCGTCTTCATCGCGGTCATCGCGGCCTTCGTGCAGTTCGTCGAGATGTTCGTCGAGCGGTTCAGCCAGGGGCTTTACCACGCCCTGGGAATCTTCCTGCCGCTGATCACCGTCAACTGCGCGATCCTCGGCGCGGCCTTGTTCATGATCATCCGCAAGTACGACTTCATCCAGTCGCTGGCCTACGGCTTTGCCGCCGGCGTCGGCTGGGCGCTGGCCATCCTGCTTATGGCCGGGCTGAGGAAAAAAATGGGCTACAGCATTATCCCCAAGGCATTCCAGGGAGTCTCGATCATCATGATCATCACCGGCATCATGGCCATGGCGTTCATGGGCTTTGGCGGCATGGTCCGCATACAGTAACGTGGAGATTTGAAAGTAACGTGCATTCTGCCGCATAATAAATTCGAAATTCGAAGCACGAAATCCGAAACAAATTCAAAACCTAAAATCCAAAACAAACAAGAAACCACCAAGGGAATGCTCAAGTCTTGCACGAGTATTGCACCGGTCAACGGCGTTTGGAACATTTGAATTTGGTGATTTGGATTTGTTTCGGATTTAGAGATTCGAGATTCGGATTTTCGAGGCCGAATTGGAAACCGACGATGATTTTTCTTTGGGCCATCCTGGTGTTCGTCCTTCTGCTGGTGGGCTTGTCGGCGGCGCTGATCGTGGCCGAGAGGCTTCTGGTCAACTACGGCGTCTGCAAGCTGGACATCAACGGCCAGAGGGAGCTTGAAGTTGACGGCGGGCAGACGCTGCTGTCGGCGCTCAACGGCGCGGAGATCTGGATTCCATCCGCCTGCGGCGGCAAGGGCTCCTGCGGCTACTGCAAGGTCCGCGTGCTGTCCGGCGCCGGGGGCAAGCCGCTGCCGACCGAGACGCCGTTCCTCGACCGCCGCGAGCAGCGAAACGGCACGCGCCTGGCCTGCCAGGTCAAGATCCGCCAGAACGTGCGCCTGCGGATCCCCGAGGACCTGCTGAACGTCAAGCTTTACTCGTCGGTCGTCAAGTCCACCATCTCGCTGACGTACGACATCAAGGAAATCCGCTTCGCCCTGAAGGAGCCCGCCGAAATCCTCCAGCGCCCGGGCCAGTACGTGCAGATCATCGCCCCCAGCCCCGACGGGCCCGTCAGCAGGGCGTACTCGATCAGCTCGCCCACTTACGAGACAAACGAGGTCGAGCTCAACGTCCGCCTCGTGCCGGGCGGCATCGGCTCGACGTACCTGCACAACCTCGAGGTCGGCGATGAGGTCCGCTTCACCGGGCCTTACGGAGAGTTCGAGCTAAGCGAGGACCCCGCCGCCGAGATCATCTGCGTCGGCGGCGGATGCGGCATGGCGCCGATGAAGAACATCATCTACTCCGTCTACGACCGCTGGCCCGACAGGTCGCTCTGGCTGTTCTTCGGCTGCCGTGGCACGCGGGACATCTTCTACCTCGACGAGTTGCGCGAGCTGGCCGGAAAGCACCCCAACTTCCACGTCATATACGCCCTGAGCGACCGGCTCGGCCTGGGCGAGACCTGGGACGGCGAGACCGGTTTCATACACCTGGCCGTCGACAAGCACCTCCAGGGCGTCATCAAGAGGCAGGCATTCCTTTGCGGCCCGGGGCCCATGATTGACGCGGTGATGGGCGTGCTTAGGGGAAAGGGCATCCGCCAGCGCGACATCTTCTACGACAAGTTCTGACCGGAGAAAGACGAAGAGAAGGTCATAGATCGTAGGTCACATAGATCACATAGGTCATAGGTCACATAGGTCATAGGTCATAGGTCATAGGTCATAGCTCTTAGGTCTTAGGGCTGACCACGGCAATCATGGAGGCCGATGATGAACAAGAAACTGCTGCAGGCCGCGGCGCTGTGTGTGGCGGGGGCCTTGTCGTTGATCGCGTGCGAGTCGCGCCGCGGCGCCGCCCCGGCCCCGGCCTCGACCGCGGCGCCGTGGCAACTGGAGAAGTTCCCGGTTTTCATCGACGGCTTCGACAGCCCCGAGTGCGTCGCCGTCGATGAAAAGCGCGACCAAGTCTACGTGTCCAACATCCAGACGAAAACCCGCGGCTACTGGGAAAAGGATGAAAAGGGCTTCATCTCGCTGATGGAAGGCGAGGGCATGCTCACGAAGCTCCGCTGGAAGGACTCGACGGAGGAAAACCCCCTCAATGCCCCCAAGGGCATGTGCGTCTGCGAGGGCCTGCTCTACGTGGCCGACATCGACCACGTGATGACCTACGACCTGGCCGGCGGGGCCGTCAAAAAGGTCGAGATCCCCGGCGCGAAGATGCTCAACGACGCCGTCGCCCGCAACGGCTTCGCGTACATCTCGGACACCCGGACCGGCAAGATATGGAAGCTCGGCCTGCCGATGTCCGAGGTCAAGGGCCCGCCGTCCGCCAACGGCCTGGCCTTCGACGCCGGCGGGCGGATGTACTGCGTGTCATACGAGGGGCACGAAATCTACCAGGTCGATCCCAACGGCGTCGAGGAGCCAACGCCTCTGGGCCTGGCCGGGCATTTCGCCGGCCTGGACGGCATCGAAATCCTCGCCGACGGCACGATGATCGTCTCGGACAACAAGGCCAACAGCATTTTCTCCATCTCAGCCGACCACAAGAACGTGTATCGCCTGGCCGAGGTGGACGCCCCGGCCGACATCGGCCTGGACCGCAAACGCAACCTCCTCTACGTGCCGATGCTGCTCAAGGGCCAGGTGGCGATCTACAAGCTGCGGCACAGGTAAGCACTGTGCAGTAATGCACAGTGCTTGGTACGACATCGCAACTTCGGGCTTTTTGCGTAGCACGGGCATCTTGCCCGTGAGTCGCAGGGGCATCCTGCCCCTGCAAACTCTGAAAACTCCAATAACACCACGGGCGAGACGCCCGTGGTACTCATGGCCAAGATGGCCATGCTACGAAGTTGCGCTTCCGTCTTAGGAAGCATGTCCGAGTCGTTTCTTCGGTTGTAGTCCGAGCCTTTTCCCTTGAATCCCCTTGAATTCCCTTGAATCCCCTTAAATCCCCGCGTCGCGTTGTTATCGTTCCTGGCATGGGCTCCAAGCTGCCGCATCG